>JANMSG010000108.1:0-8384 GCA_031389065.1 Acidobacteriota bacterium
AGCCTGGCGAGCCGCGTATCTGGTTATACACGCTTCGTCCAATCCATTAGACCTGGCGCCCGTTCTGCGTCAGGAAATTTGGGCATTGGACAAGGATTTACCGGTTACAAAAGTAGCCACGATGGAGCAACTACTTGCCGAGTCAATTGCCCAACCGCGCTTCCACACTTTGCTGCTTGGCATATTTGCGGCGGTCGCCTTGGTACTCGCCTCAGTAGGTATTTATGGTGTGATCTCATACACAGTGACTCGGCGAACCCACGAGATTGGCATACGCCTGGCCTTGGGTGCGCAAACCACAGAGGTACTCATGCTAGTCATCAGACAAGGTATGACGGTAGCGATTATCGGTATCGCTATCGGCATCGCGGCTTCCCTTGTCTTAATGCGCGTCATGGAAAAATTGCTCTACACGGTGAGCGTGACCGACGAAGCAACTTTCGCAAGTGTAGCCGGATTGCTGGGCTTAGTCGCCCTGCTCGCCTGCTATATCCCTGCGCGACGGGCGACGAAAGTAGACCCGATGGTGGCGCTCAGATACGAATAACCAGTGAACAGTGAATAGTGAACAGTGAATAGTGAAGGCACTTCCTGAGTCATGAATAGAGTCAGAAATAAGTTCCACCACTATTCACTATTCACTGTTCACTGTTCACTAAAGAAAGAGGTGAACGATGCAGACTCTATGGCAAGACTTGCGCTACGGCGCGCGAATGTTGATGAAGAGCCCGGGTTTCACCTTGATTGCGGTGCTTGCGACGGCGCTTGGCATCAGCGCCAACACGACGATTTTCAGCAGCGCGGACGCGACTCTGTTGCGGCCTCTATCGTTCCCGAATCAGGAGCGATTAGTGATGCTTTTCGAGCGTAATCCGGAAGCTGGCATCACGCGTGGTTCGGTGTCGCCGGGCAACGTGATCGAATGGCGCGCGCAGGCCGAGACCTTGCAGGAAGTCTCCGTCATACGCAATCGCGACTACATCTTAACCGGTGAGGGGCCGCCGGAACGTTACACCAGCTACGGAGTCTCTGCGGCTTTCTTTGACGCGCTGGGCGTGCAGCCGCACCTGGGTCGCACGTTTCAAAGCGGCGAAGACGAAGCCGGACATGCCCAGCTTGTCGTGCTCAGATATGCCTTCTGGCAAACGCGCTTCGGCGGTGATCCGCAGATTGTCGGCAAACAGGTCCTGTTCGATGACAAACCGTTCGAGGTCATCGGCGTGATGCCCAAAGATTTCGAGTTCCCCTACGGTGGCGGCGAGATGTGGACGCCCTTTGTCTTCGAGCCGCAGATGAAGCAGGAGCACGCTAACCATTACCTGCGTGTGCTGGCGCTGCTGAAACCGGGCGCAACTGTAGAGCAAGCCAATAGCGAGTTGCACAATATTTCCCAACGCATCCAGCAACAGTTTCCCAAGCAGGAAAACGGCCACAACGCCTATGCAGTGGCGCTCAATGACGAGTACACACGCGTTGCGAAGAACTATGTGCCGGTGCTGATTGGTGCGGCGCTTTTCGTCCTTCTCATCGCCTGTGCCAACGTCGCCAACCTGTTGCTGGCGCGCGCCGCCACCCGACGAAAGGAAATGGCTGTGCGTCTGGCCTTAGGCGCAACGCGCTGGCGGCTGATGCGCCAATTGTTGACCGAAAGTGTGTTGCTGGCGCTACTGGGTGGCGCGCTCGGTTGCCTGCTGGCGACTTGGGGCATCGAAGTGCTTTCCAGAGGCATTCCCACCGATGTGTCGAAATATATTCCGGGTTGGAGCCGCTTGGGATTGAATTACACGGTGCTCACTTTCACTGCCTTGCTTTCGGTTTTAACCGGCATCCTGTTCGGTCTGGCGCCCGCGTGGCAGGCGACCAAAACCAATGTCAACCAGACCTTGAAAGAGGGTGGCGGCAAAGGTGCGCCGGGCAAAGGCGGACGCACCCCTTTGCGCCACGCGCTGGTGGTAGTGGAGATCGCTTTGTCACTGGTCTTGCTCATCGGCGCGGGTTTGTTCGTGCGCAGCTTCATACAGATTCTGCGCGCCGATTTAGGCGTCAAACCAGATCACGTCATAACCCTGAGTCTGGAGTTGCCACGCGACAAATATCCAGGAGAGCAGCAACGCCGCAATTTCTTCCAACAACTATTACAAGGTGTCGAAGCCTTGCCCGGCGTGACCGAAGCCGGAGCAGTAGATATGTTGCCGATGAGCGGTCGCAACAACCTCAGCAAGTTTCAGATCGTTGGCCAAGCAGCCTTCGAGAAGAGCAAAGAGCCGCACATCCAGCTTCAGATTGTGACGCCGGGATATTTCGCCGCCATCGGCACAGAGTTGCGCAAAGGGAGGTTCTTTACCGCGCAGGACGACGGGCAAGCGTCACGCGTCGTCTTGGTGAACGAGGCCTTTGCGGCGCGTTACCTGAAAGATGTGGACGCCATTGGTCAGCGACTGACGCTTAACGACGCGCAGGAGGCTGCATACGAGATCGCCGGCGTCGTCGCCAATGTGATGAACGATGACTTGGATGACCAGACGGAGCCGGGCGTCTATTTACCGTTTGCGCAGTATCCTTCACGCCAAATGTGTCTGGTGATTCGCGCGCCGGGCGCTGACACACAAATCGTCCCCGCCATGCGCCAGGAACTTGCGGCGCTCGATCCGCGCCTGCCGCTTTCGGGAGTCAAGACGATGACGCAGGTCGTCTACGAACGGCGCTCGCCGAAAGAGATGATGATGTGGATGCTGGTCATCTTCGGAGTTATGGCTTTGTTGATGGCTGCGGTCGGAACCTATGCGGTGATGGCTTATGCGGTCGCCCAACGCACACACGAGATTGGCGTGCGAATCGCTTTGGGAGCGCTACCGAAAGACATCCTCAAACTGGTGCTGCGGCGCGGATTAGCGCTCACTGTGCTGGGCATAGGCTTGGGCTTGGTCGGGGCCTTTGCCTTGACGCGGGCGTTGGGTCAGCTTTTATACGGAGTGACGGCGACCGACCCGCTGACCTTCGTCGGCATTTCGCTGCTCTTGGCGTTGGTCGCGCTGCTGGCTTGTTACCTGCCGGCGCGACGGGCGATGAAAGTAGATCCAATGGAGGCGCTCCGGTACGAGTGAAACCATTTTAGATTTTAGATTTTGGATTGACGATAGGAGATTTTTTGACTCACCTTCTATCGTTTGCCATTCGCCAATACAGATAACATCTGCGGCAACGATTGAATCCAAAATCCAAAATCTAAAATCTAAAATCTAAAAAGAGGTTTTATGGAAAAGCTAATTCAAGATGTGAGATACGGCATACGAATGATATTCAAACAGCCCGCTTTCACGATCATCGCGGTGCTGGCTCTGGCCTTAGGAATCGGCGTCAACACGGCGATCTTCAGTATTGTGAATGCGCTGCTGCTCAATCCTCTGCCTTTCCCGGAACTCAATCGAATCGTGGCGATCTGGGAGAAGATTCCTACGCAAGGCGTCGAACGCAACGAGACAGCCATCGCCAATTATATTGATTGGAAGAATCAGAATCAGACCTTTGAAAACATAGCCACCTACAGTTGGTGGAATGCCAACCTCTCAGACAGTGATTTGCCGGAACGAGTGCAGGGGTTTCTGGTCACTGCCAATCTGCTCGACACCCTGGGCGTCAGACCCGCAATGGGCCGCAATTTCCTGCCGGAAGAAGACCAGCCAGGCAAAGATCAGGTGGTTATTTTAAGTTACGGTCTCTGGCAGAGACGATTTGCCGGCGATAATGATATTCTCAACAAAACCATCATGGTCAACGGCATCACCCGCTCAGTCATCGGCGTAATGTCTGAAGATTATAACTACCCTATGGGCGCAGAGGTCTTAGCGCCCGCAGCCTTCACGCCGCAACAACTCAGTAATCGCGGCTCGCACGGCAACCTGACCGTCGCTCGTCTGAAGCCAGGCGTGTCGCTTGCACAGGCGCAGGCCGATATGGACGCAATAGCCGCGCAACTTGAACAACAGTATCCGCAAAGTAACACAGGGCGCGGCGTGGCCATCTATCCGCTGCTCGAAGATACCGTGCGCCACTATAAAGCTGCGTTGCTGATCCTCTCTTTTGCCGTCGGCTTTGTCTTGCTCATCGCTTGCGCCAACGTCGCAAACTTAATGCTGGCGCGCGCCGCCAGTCGCACGAAAGAGATGGCTTTGCGTGCAGCGCTGGGCGCCTCGCGTTGGGACCTCATGCGGCAACTCCTGATGGAAAGCGTTATCCTTTCTGCCATCGGCGGCGCGCTCGGCATACTCCTGGCTTTGTGGGGCGTTGAAACGCTCAAAGCGATGATGCCGGGCGAGGCGGGGCAATTCATCATGGGTTGGAAAAATGTCGGCATTAACCTTCCTGTGCTTGGCTACACGCTGGGCCTTTCGCTGCTGGTCGGCATATTCTTCGGGCTGGCTCCGGCCGTGCAAGCTTCCAAACCCAATTTGAACGAAACGCTCAAAGAAGGTGGCGGAAAGCATACGGCATTCGGTCGGCAGCGTCTGCGGAATTTTCTGGTGATCTCGGAAGTCACGCTCTCCATCCTGCTGTTGATTGGCGCGGGGCTGGCGATCAAGAGTTTCTGGCAATTGCTCAAAAGCGACCCCGGTTTCCATCCTGAAAATGTCATCACCATGATGATGACGCTGCCACGCGCCAAGTACGCAGAGCCCGTACAGCGCGCCGCTTTTTATCAGGAATTGACTCAGCGGGTGGAAAACCTGGCGGGGGTTGAAAAGATAGGGCTGGTCAACAATCTGACATTAGGCGGCAGCAATTCATCGGACCCTTTTCTCATAGAGGGATTGCCAGCGCCACTGCCGGGACAGGAAATATCCGGGCGTTATCGCACCTGCACGCCGGGTTATTTTGAAGCGCTGGGCATCACCTTGCTCAACGGTCGCGGCTTCACCGAACAAGACAGCGCCAACTCTCAACTGGTCGCCGTTATCAATGAAACCATGGCGCGACAGCATTGGCCGGATGGCGAAGCGCTGGGCAAACGCTTCCGCTTGAATGGTCGGATTGAGCGCAACCCCTGGCGTGTTGTCGTCGGAATCATCAAAGATGTAAAGCACGAGTTGTATACGCCTGTCACTTCCGAATACTACTTCCCGACTGCACAAGACCCCTGGGGGACGATGGTGCTTGTCGCGCGCACCGGGGTCGAGCCGCTGGCGCTGGCTTCAGCGATTCGCAGCGAAGTTTCGGCGCTCGATAAAGATCAGCCGGTATTCAATATCAAGTCGATGGAGGAAGTGCGCTCGCAATCGCTTCTGCCTTTCGGTTTTTCAGGAATCTTGCTCTGCGTCTTTGGAATTCTCGCGTTGCTTCTTGCCGCCGTGGGGATCTACGGCGTGATGTCTTACACGGTGACGCAACGCACACACGAAATCGGCATTCGCATGGCTTTAGGCGCACGTCAAAGCGACGTCTTGAAGATGGTAATCCGGCACGGCTTGATGCTGACGATGATAGGGCTTGGCATAGGCTTGATCGCCGCCTGGTTTTTGACACGGGCAATGGCAAGCCTGTTGATCGGAGTGTCGCCAAATGATTTGAGCACCTTCATAGGGATTTCGTTTCTATTGGCTTTTGTCGCTTTTATCGCCTGTTATATCCCTGCGCGCCGAGCCACGAAAGTAGATCCGATGGTGGCGCTCAGATACGAATAACCAGTGAACAGTGAATAATGAACAGTGAATAGTGAAGGCACTTCCTGAGTCATGAATAGAGTCAGAAATAAGTTCCACTACTGTTCACTATTCACTGTTCACTGTTCACTAAAGAAAGAGGTGAACGATGCAAACACTATTTCAAGACTTGCGCTATGGCGCTCGACTGTTACTCAAGAATCCCGGTTTTTCACTCATTGCGCTGCTGTCGCTCGCTTTGGGCATCGGCGCGACCACGGCAATCTTCAGTCTGGTCAATACGGTCTTGTTGCGCCCTTTACCCGTAGAGCAACCCGATCAACTTCAAGCCATTTCCGTGCAGAGCAAGAACGGGGGGCTGGCAGCTTTCTCATATCCGAGCTATGTGGATTTTCGTGATCGCAACGAGGTTCTCTCTGGCATTTATGCCTCGCGCATTGCGCCTATGGGGTTGAGCCACAACGGTAACAACGAACGCATATGGGGCTATGAGGTGACGGGAAATTATTTCCAGATTCTCGGCGTCCAGGCTGTGAAAGGGCGAATGTTTACCCCTGAAGAAGACCGCGTACGGCTTGCCAACCCAATTGCCGTGCTCAGTTATGGCTGCTGGCAACGACGCTTCGCGGGCGACCCTGATATTGTCGGCAAAGACCTCATCATCAATGGGCATGGGTTCAAGATTATAGGAGTTGCGCCGCAAGGATTTGTCGGAAGCGAATTAATATTTATGCCGGAACTTTGGGTTCCGATGACTATGCAGGAATGGATAGAACCGGGTCATAGCTGGCTTGATAGTCGCAGCACGCAAAACATATTTGCAACCGGTCGCCTCAAACCGGAGGTTACACAAGAGCAGGCCGAAGCCTCTTTAAATTTGCTCGCGCAACAACTCGGGCAAGAGTATCCGAATGAAAACGAAGGGTTGTCTATCGCCTTAACGCAGCCTGGTTTCGTGTTGCCAAACATCAGAGAAGCTTTTGTAAGCTTCTCGGCAATTCTGCTCGCCACAGTTGCCTTGGTACTGATGATTGCCTGCACCAACATCGCCAGCCTGATGCTGGCGCGCGCCACCAAGCGTCGCAAAGAGATTGCCATACGCTTGTCGCTGGGCGCGAGTCGCGCGCAGCTCATTCGCCAACTCTTGACCGAGAGTCTCCTGCTCTCCCTGATTGGCGGCGCGGCAGGCTTGCTCTTGGCGATTTGGATCATTGATTTGGTAGTTGCTTTCAAACCGCCTGTTGATATTCCCATCACCATAGATCTGCAGATGGATTGGCGCGTGCTGCTTTTTTCAATCGTCCTGTCGTTGGTAACCAGCATTTTGTTCGGTATTGTTCCCGCCTTACAGGCAACCAAGTCCGATGTGGTTGGTGCCTTGAAAGATGAAACCAGTATTGGTGGTTATCGTCGCTCACGATTGCGCAGCAGTTTGGTGGTCTTGCAGATTGCCTTGTCACTTGTGCTGTTGATTGCCGCAGGATTGGTACTGCGCTCTTTGCAACACCTACAGACGATGAATCCCGGATTTGCAACCGAGAATGGCTTGATCATGTCTTTCGATTTAGGTTTGCAAGGCTACGACAAGCCGAAGGGGCAGCAGTTCCAAAAACAGATCATCGAGCGCGTCAACGCCCTTCCCGGAGTTCGCTCTGCATCTCTGACAGACCTCTTTCCTTTGAGCGCCAACTACAACAGCAATGCGGTCTATGTACAAGGGCAACCGCCGGTTCGCGGCGCCGATGTGCCAACCGCTATGGTCTCTTCTGTCAGCGACGATTATTTTTCGACGATGGAGATTGGGCTGCTTGCCGGACGCACCTTTGCCGAGCAGGACAACGACAAGGCGACGCGCGTCGCTATCGTCAATGAAACCTTCGTCCGGCGTCTGATGCCAGACCTTGCCTCGGTCGAAGACGCGATAGGCAAACAATTCAGCTATCGCAGCTTCGAGGGTCCTTTTGTGCAAATCGTTGGTGTAGCCCGTGACGGGAAATACTGGACAATCGGAGAAGCCCCTCAGCCTTTTGTTTATGACCCTTTAGTGCAGTCCTATAATGCAAGCACCATTCTGGTGGTTCGCTCAGCGGTTGAACCGGGCAGTTTAATCTCTGCGATTCGTAAAGAATTTCAAAATCTTGATGAAAATCTTCCCGTCTTTGGCGTCAAGACGTTGACCGAACACATGAGTTTTTCCCTCTTCCCGGCGCGCGTTGCGGCCATTCTCCTGGGCAGTTTCGGATTGATTGCCTTGATGCTTGCAGCCATAGGCATCTACGGCGTGATGGCTTATTCGGTCGCCCAACGCACCCGCGAGATTGGCATACGAATGGCGCTTGGCGCCCAGTCGCGCGACGTTTTGAAGATGGTTCTCAAGCAAGGAATCACGCTTGCCTTGATCGGCGTGTCTCTCGGGTTACTTGCCGCTCTGGCGGTAACTCAATTGATGTCAAGCGTCCTGTACGGCGTCAGCGCAACAGACATATTGACCTTTGTCATCGTCTCAGCGCTTTTGACAGGAGTGGCTATGGTAGCCTGTTTTGTGCCAGCAAGGCGTGCGGCAAAAGTGGATCCGATGGTGGCGCTGCGCTACGAATAAGCAGTGAATAGTGAATAGTGAACAGTGAATAGTGGTGGAACTTATTTCTGACTCTATTCATGAATCAGGAAGTGCCTTCACTATTCACTGTTCACTATTCACTGCTTACTGCCTACTGAATAAGAAGG
>JANMSG010000109.1:0-4095 GCA_031389065.1 Acidobacteriota bacterium
AATCACTCATTTTTTACGGAGCAATTGCTGGGGCTATTCTGTACGTGTTGCTGATAGTGATGTGGCTATTCAGTTCCAACTATATCAAAGTGCCGCCCAATGAAGCGGCGGTCTTTTCAGGGCGCAAGCGCCAACTCCCGGATGGTCGGACAGTCGGCTATCGCTTAATCAAAGGCGGTGCAGCACTGAGGATTCCGCTTCTTGAGCAGGTTGATTATCTCTCATTGAATCTCATGACAATTCCGCTTGAGATTCGCCGCGCCTACACGCTCAAGGGTGTGCCTGTTTTTGTCAAAGCCGTGGCGAACGTCAAAATCAAAGGCGATGACGTTTCTCTTCAAGCCGCCGCTGAGCGCTTCCTGGGAATGTCAACCGAACAGGTTCAGAGAGTCATCTTTCAAACCCTTGAAGGTCACTTGCGCTCTATACTTGGCACCCTCACCGTTGAAGAGATTAACAACGACCGTCAAAGCTTTGCGCAGAAACTCACAACGGAAGCCGCCACAGACCTTGAGCGCATGGGCATAGGCGTTGATGTTTTGACGATTCAAGAGGTAAGCGATGAAGAAGGCTATCTCGATGCTCTCGGCAAACGCCGCACCGCCGAAGTAAAACGCGACGCGCAAATTGGCGAAGCCGAAGCGACCAGAGACTCGAAGATTAAAGCGAGCCTTGCTATGCAGGAAGGCGAAAAGGTCAAGCTTGATACCGAAGCCAATATTTCGCTCGCGCAACGCGACCTGTCAGTTAAGCAAGCGCAGTATCAGGCGGAAGTCGAAAAAGAACGCGCTACGGCGGAACAGTCGGGTCCTTTATCTTCGGCGAAAGCGCGGCAATCGGTGGTCGCCGAAGAAGTTCGCATCGAGAAGATTCGCACACAGGAACAAATCTCTGTGCAAGAGCAAGAGATTCTTCGCCGCGAAAAAGAGCTGGAAGCAACCATTGTAAGACCCGCCGACGCGCAACGCACCGCCGCGGTTATGAAAGCCGAAGCCGCCAAGCAAACCGCTATTCTCGAAGCCGAAGGTCGCAAAATTTCTTTGATTGCCATCGCGGAAGCCGAACAGGAGCGTTTGAGAAAAGAGGGACAAGGTCGCGCTTTTGCTATCGAATCGGAAGGTAAAGCCGAAGCCGCAAAGATTGAAGCAATTGGTCTGGCGCAAGCCAAAGCCACTGAAGCGCAAGGTCTCGCCGAAGCCAACGCGATTTTGAAGAAGGCGGAAGCCTGGCAACAATTCAACGAAGCGGCTCGCTTGCAGACCATACTTGAAAAATTACCTGCCATCATTGAAGCGACGGCTCCGGTCTTCAGGGCTGTGGCAGAGCCGCTTGGCAACATAGACAAAGTGGTTGTCATAGAGCAAGGCAATGGCAACGGCAACGGGCAAGGCGGTATCAATCGCTTCGCATCAGTTGCGCCATCAATGATTTTCAATCTCTTGCAGCAACTCGACGCTTTAGGGCTGGACGTGCCCAGTATGCTTGCGCAATTGGGCATTCAGCCAAAGACTGAAAACGGATCGTCAAAGTCCGAAGCGCTAATTGAAGCGGAGTCACAGGATAAAAATAAACCTTTATCTGGCAAATAAAAATCTTATGGATGTGGCGTATTACTAAGAGTGCCATAGATTTTCACGCGCTGGACAAGGCTGTGATTGGGTTGGTAAAATCAGCGGCTTTGAAAAGTAGCGACAAAGCCGACCCTGACCTGCCTGCTTCATCAAATGCCCATGAAGACGATGGCGCAACGGATTTGTTCACAAATCCCGAAGCCGTCGAACGCAGAGTCTGGCGAAATATTTTTGTGGTCATCGCCATCGGAATCATCGCCGCGGTTATATTCGCCGATTTGAAATTCACGCTCGGTCTGGCTGTAGGCGGCGCGCTTGCCTTGCTCAATTACAAGTGGCTGCACTCCTCTGTGAAAGACATTTTGAGCGCTGGGACAAGCAAGACTCCACCGGGAACGATGATGATGTTCGTTGTTCGCTGGCTGGTGATTGCAATTGTAGTTTACGGCGCAAGTTTGACGGGCTATTTCGAGCCAGTCGCAATGCTCGTGGGTTTGTTTGCGCCTGCTCTTGCAGTGATGATGGAAGCCGGTTACGTTACCTATAAGACAATCGCGCAATCTGGAGAGAAATAATAAATGTCACCTATTTTATTCGCATTACTACAAGCGGGACACGATACAGCCGAACACGGCGCTGGCGGCGCTGGCGAACCCCATGACCCTTTCTTCGTTGAAAAAATCAGCCACTTCTTGAACGGCAAGGTTCCCGCACACCTGATATTGGTCGGCATTTTGTTCATCTTTGTCATTGCACTTGTGCTGTTTTTGCGCGGCAAGCTTTCGGTTGATAAACCATCGAAAGGTCAACAATTCCTCGAAATTGTCGTTGAACAAATCCGCGATCTGCTTGACCAGGTTGTTGGCCCTTATGGTCGCCGTTATGTGCCTGTTGTGGGCTCGTTCGCCCTGTTCATCTTGTTTGGCAACTTGATGGGGCTGGTGCCTGGGTTTGGCCCGCCTACTGACAATATCAACGTGACGGGGGCGCTCGGAGTTTGCTCGTTTTTGTACTACATTGGCACAGGCTTTCGTCAGCAAGGCATTAAATATCTCAAACATTTTATGGGCGGATTGACAGGCTGGTTGCTGCCCATCGGCATTTTAATTTTCTTCGTGGAGATCATTTCAAACAGTGTGCGCCCCGTAACACTTGCGCTACGCTTGTTCGTCAATATGTTTGCCGATCATAAGATTGCTTCCGTGTTTCTTGACCTTGCGCCGCCGCTGGTTCCGATTTTCACTCTCGTTCTCGGCGTTTTCGTTTCGCTGGTGCAGACCTTTATTTTCATTATGCTTTCGATGGTCTATTTATCAGAGACCGTGCCGCACGAAGAACACGACCATGATGAAGCAGGTCACGGTCACGAAGTCGCAGAAGCGCACTGATTTTTTAGTGAATAGTGAATAGTGAACAGTGAATAGTGGTGGAACTGATTTCTGACTCTATTCATGAATCAGGAAGTGCCTTCATTATTCACTATTCACTGTTCACTATTCACTGTTTTGAAGTTGGGAGAGAAAAGAGAAGCTCTTTTCAGAGAAGTACCAAAACACGAAGTCGCTTGGAGCCTTGCCAAAAGTTAGGGGAAAGGCAAGTGAATACCGGACGAGTGGAAATCATCCCTGAGCTGATCTGACAACTCTTCTATGGAAGATAACCCGAACGGCTGATTCAAATGTTGATTGTTACAAGGTCTTTTCATAAGTCAATTTCATACGTTTGACCTTTGACATCCGGCATCTGCAATTTGCTGTTCATATCCACAAGCGCGAATCAATATTTGCGCCAAATATTTTTGAGCGAGTCGAAAGCTTGCTGCAAAATTATTTCAGGAGGATAGCTCAATGATTAAAGCAAGATTATTTATTATGTCTGTGTTGATGATGTTGTTGACCGTCGCAAGCGCAGCCGCACAGGGAACAACTGCCGCACCGACAAGCCAATTTTGGGTCATTCCCGCAGCGCCCGCGTTCGCCGTTGCCATCGCAGCATTCGGCGGCGCTATGGCAGACGGCAAAGCCATCGCTGCAGCTTGCGAAGGCACAGCGCGCAATCCCGGCGCTGGCGGACGTATCTTCACGATGTTGTTGTTGGGTCTGGCGCTTATCGAAACACTGGTGCTGTTTACGTTTTTGACACTCTTTATCCCGGGCGCGGGCGCTGTGAAGTAATCCCAGCGGGCGATGAATTTTACGGGGAGGCTTTCGAGCCTCCCTTTTTATTTTCGCTTGCCAGCGATAGACTTTACGCCTGACTTTCCAATTTTTGAGGACATAGAAATGCAAGCATTCAAAGACAGCGTGATTGAACTCATTACGCAAACCTCTACCAATCTGCCGCCTGATGTTCGTCGCGCAATGGCTGAAATGGTCGGCGCAGAAAATCCCGCTTCTCGTGCCGGAACCGCGCTCGCCGTTATCGCCAACAATATTGATATGGCATGTGAAGCGGAAGGACCGATTTGTCAGGACACCGGGATGCCTACATTTGAAATCAAAACACCCGTAGGTGCAAATCAAAT
>JANMSG010000115.1:0-4736 GCA_031389065.1 Acidobacteriota bacterium
CTTTCATGCCGGTTTCCATAGAGGTCAATAATCTGCGCGCCAATGTTGTAAATACAACGGATGAATTTGCCTCCTTCTTTGGCACTCCCTATGTCTTCACGAGCTATGCGGACGCGGTGCAGTATTTGAAACTGAATTCTGAAGAGACCTTCTATCTAACGGTGCGGGTTACCGATGGCTTTGAAGTGGAGAGCGTTAAGCAGGCGTTACGAGCTAAACTGCCGCAAGCTGACGTCTGGACACGCGACGAATTCTCGCAGCGCGCAAAAATCTTCTGGGTGATGAAGACGGGTGCAGGCGGCGCATTGCTCACGGCTGCATTCTTAGGCTTTCTCGTAGGTCTTGTCATCGTTTCACAAAACATCTATGCCACGACAATGGAGAACATCGAAGAATTCGCCACCCTCAAAGCGATGGGCGCGTCGCGCAGGTATATTCGTCGCATCGTAATACTTCAAGCCCTCGCCAGCGGCATTGTTGGCTCGCTCCTTGGACTTGCCGCAGTCTTTCCCGCTGCCGAAGCCATACGCGGCATGATCGCCTGGATTTATACGCCCTGGTGGTTGCCCTTTGGCATGATCGGCATGGGACTTTTGATGTGCGTGCTGGCTTCGATACTCTCCATCCGAAAGGCTCTCTCGGTTGAGCCTGCAAAGGTGTTCCGTGCGTGAAAATATGCTTGCTGTAGAAAACGTCAGCGTTCGTTACGGCACAGGGCGAGCAACTGTGAAGGCACTCGACGAGGTGTCACTGAAGTTTTATGCGGGGCAGATGACACTGGTGATGGGACCTTCGGGGAGCGGCAAAACGACTCTGCTTTCGACGCTTGGCTGTCTGCTGAAACCCTCTGACGGGAAGGTCTTGATGCTGGGGAATGAGGTGACAAATCTTTCGGAAGATGAGCGCGGCCAGTTGCGCCAGCAAAACATCGGCTACATCTTTCAAGCCTTTCGCCTGTTTCGCTCATTGTCGGCGCTAGAAAATATATTGCTGGCGATGGACATACAGGGGCGCAAAGGCAAACGGTCGCGTGAGGTTGCCATGCGGGCGCTTGAAGATGTAGGACTTGTCGACAGGAGGCATCTGAAACCGAAAGAGTTGAGCGGCGGCGAAAAACAGCGTGTAGCGGTGGCGCGCGCGCTCATCAACAATCCGCAAATCATTTTGGCTGACGAACCTACGGCGTCGCTTGATGGCGTTTCAGGCAGTCAGATTGCTGAGATGATGCTTAAAATCGCCGAAGAGCAAAAACGACTGGTTGTCGTGGTCAGTCATGATCCGCGAATGATTCAGTTCGGGCATCGCATCATCAAGATGCAGGACGGGCGCTTGATGAGCGACGAAAAGAACTACCAAAAAGTAGGTGAGAGATTATGACGAGCAAGAAGAAAATCCTCGTTACTGTGATAACCGCCATCATCTTGATTGGCGCATTCATCGCCGCGCGTTGGCGCACAAATCTGTTCTCATCAATCGTGCAATCAACTGACGCCAAAAGCGAACTACAACCGACAGGTGGCGAAACCCTTATGGTTGTACTCGCTTGCACGGGACGCATTGAAGGCGCGAGCGAAGCCATTAATGTCGGCGCAGGTATAGACGGAGTGATCGCCCAGATGCGCGTCAAAGAAGGCGATCAGGTCGCCGCAGGTTCAATCCTCGCCTTGATTGAGCGCCATGAATTGACGGCAGAATTAGAGGAAGCTCGCGCTGCGGTTGCCAGAGCAGAAGCTTTGCGCCAGCGATTGCTAACCGGAAGTCGCACAGAAGAACGCGAAAGAGCAAAGGCGCAGACAGAAGCGGTCAGCGCGATCATTCGACAAAAAAAATCCAGATACGAGCGCTACCAGAAGTTGCAGAGGGAAGGGGTCATTTCCGCAGACTCTTTAGATGAAGCACGAAGAGATGTTGATGAAGCGCAAGCCAATTTGACAGCGGCGCACAAGAACGAAGAGTTTGTCAACGCCGAACCCTTGCCAGAAGAGTTGAACAAAGCCGATGCTGAAATCAGAGCCGCAACCAAGCGTGAACAAACAATTGTAGAGATGATGGAAAAGTGCAAAGTGAGAGCGCCGATAGCAGGGACCGTTTTGCGAACCAATATGAAAGTCGGAGAGACCTTCAGCACCTTTACGCCTCAGCCCATCGTGACCCTGGCAGATACCTCAACATTCAGAGTCCGTGCAGAAGTTGATGAACGTGACGTAGGAAAAATTTCTATCGGGCAGCGCGTCTTCATTTACGGCGATGCTTTTGGCGAGAGAAAAGTATTCGGCAAGGTGTCGCGCCTCAGTTCGCAGATGGGACGTAAGAAGGTGCGTTCCGGCGACCCTGCTGAAAAGAGCGACCGCGATGTTTTGGAAGTGTTGATTGATGTAGAAGGCAAAGACCAGGCTTTGGTTGTGGGACTGCGTGTCACCACGCAATTTTTAAGCGGACAAAAAGAGCAGGCTCCCGCAACTCATTAATCCTTCTTGAGGGTTATTTGGCATCCACCAACTCAACATCAAAGAGCAATGTGGAATTGGGCGGAATCGGAGAACGTCCCTTTTCGCCATAAGCAAGGTTAGGCGGAATGAAGAGCTTGCGTTTGCCACCGACTTTCATTGACATCAAGCCTTCGTCCCAGCCTTTGATTACTGCTCCTGTGCCTATGCGAAAAGTGGATGGTTGCCCATTATCGCGTGAGGTATCGAATTTCGTGCCATTCGTCAGAGTGCCTGTGTAGTGTACGCTTACGCTTTTGCCGGTTGTCGGACTTGCGCCTGTGCCTTCCACTACGTCAACATATTTCAAGCCGGAAGCGGTCGTTGTTGCGTTGTCGAAATCTGCTAAAGTGACTGGAGAAGTTGAAGAGAGTTTGTTGCTGCTACTGCTGCTGCTGCTAATTACATAGATTGCGCCGGCAACGATGAGCGCCACAACAATAACCAGCGCAATGATTTTCCCTCTCTTGCTCAAGCCCGCGCCTGCGGTTTGTGTGCGCCTTGTGTTGCTTTTGCCTTTTCTTTTTCGATGACGGCTTTGCGGCAATTTATTTCCCTCCACAATCGAATAATTGAAGGAGGAGTTATAGCGAATTTTTCTCAGCGATTCAATCTGCAATTTGCAAGAACATAGTGATGCTGGTAGTTTTTCGCAGTCGAAAATTTTAAAGGAAAATTGCTATGAAAAAAAGTTTGCTGGCTCGTCTTCTATTTTCATTCGTCGTTTTGCTACTCGGTTTTTCAATCGTTGCCGCGCAAGTTCCCGCGCTTACGGCTTCCAGTCCGAAAGGAGATGTCGCGCTTGGGCGTCTTGAAAGAGAGATGGCGCGACTTTCGAAAAATTCAGGCGGAGTCGTAGGCGCAACCGCGATTCACATTGAATCAGGTCGTCGCATTTCTTTAAATGGCGGCGAACGTTTCCCTATGGCGAGCACATATAAAGTTCCGATCGCGGTGCAGTTGCTGGCGCGAGTTGATAAAGGCGAAGTCAAACTTGATCAGATGATTGAAATCAAGCCAACAGATTTGCATCCGGGCAGCGGTACGCTTACGGATTTGTTCAACAAACCGGGGGTTGCGCTCTCTGTCAGAAATCTATTGGAGTTGATGTTATTAATCAGTGACAATAGCGCAACAGACGTTTGTCTGCGTCTTGCAGGCGGCGCAGAAGCGGTGACCTCGAAGCTGCGGGCTATCGGCATTGAAGGCATCCTGGTCAATGGTTCGACTGCCGAAATGATTGCCACCTGGATTGGCGCAAAACTGCCGTCCGAAGAGAAGTGGTCACCCGATGTTTTTGACAAAGCTTTTGAGGCGGTCACGGCTGACGAGCAAAAAGCTGCAATGAAGAAATTTGATGCAGACCCGCGTAACACTTCTACGCCGGATGGCATGGCTGATTTGCTGGCAAAGATTCATCGCAAAGAGTTGCTCAAAACAGACTCAGCCGAATTGTTATTGGACATCATGCGACGATGTAGAACCGGTGGCGCGCGCTTGAAAGGCGTACTCCCTGCCGATACCACAGTTGCTCATAAGACAGGCACGATAGGCGGCACGACTAACGATGTAGGTATTATCACTCTGCCGGACAACGCTGGGCATATCGCGATTGCCGTATTTGTGAAATCATCGGAAAAAGAGGTTCCGGCGCGTGAACGAGCCATCGCCGAAATCGCCCGCGCCGTTCACGATTTCTTTTTATTCAATCCGAAGTAAATGTAGTCTGGCGTCTAGGGTATTTCTCAACATCAGGAATTTGAATACCATCAAAACATGCTTCGCATTGATTTCGCTCAAGGGCATTTCATCTTTTGTTATAGAGAATTGCCTGATGCGCGAAAGGACCGGACGAAGGAGTGCGGAGCCGACAAAAGCTTTGCCACCTTCGAGCACGTGATAAATAGATTAAAATGGTTTTTAGAGTAGGTTGAGAGATTGTGCTTTGCCGAATGCCATGGCTCGCCGTATCGTATGGCGACGGGGAGGTAAGAAATATGTATTTTTCATCTTGCGTAAGCAGTCTCTTGATCTCTGATTTTATCATTTTCGATTCACCTACAGCGCAATTTTCTGCATATCACTTGTACAACCTAAACTGGAAAATTCACATCTGAGGTCGCACGCGCGGTTAGACTGAGCAAGATTTCTCAAAAGAGGTGAAGCGATGAATTGCTCCAGTCCACACCCAATACAACACAGGCATAAGCAAATCAATAAACAAATTATTCAACCAACAAATCTTCAGAC
>JANMSG010000133.1:0-2860 GCA_031389065.1 Acidobacteriota bacterium
CCGCTTGCCCGTTCGCTTGTCGTGGGAAGCGATGAAGGGCTGTTTCTCGTTATCGTTGAGAATGATGATCTGGTCCCCGGCCAGCGCCGGCGATCCCCCGGTTCCACATTCCCCGTAGGTGGGATAGGCTTCCAGCTTCTCGCTCCACAGCAGCTTGCCCTTCAGGTCAAACGCCCACAGCCCGAGGTTCCCGACGTATACGTAAACTGCCTGGCCGTCGGTGATTGGTGTCTCGGAGGTAAAGCTAGCCTTGCGATGGCGTCCGCCCGGAGGATGCCCGCCGTAGAGCTCATACTTCCAGGCGACCGCGCCGGACTTCAGATCCAGGCAATAGAGCCAGTAGTGCAGCCTGACTTCATTGGGCAACTCGATATCGCGCTCTATCAGTTTGGCTTCCGCCTCTTCGTCCTTGAGGCCTTTCTTCTTCAGCTCGGCGTGATAGTCATTGCTGTATGTGGTGCCGATCTGAGGCGGTTTCGACCTGCCCTCCGTTACTGCGGTCGTCACGAAGACCTTGCCGCCCGTGACAATCGGCGACGACCACCCGCGCCCCGGAATCGTCGCGACCCACTCGACGTTCTCGGTCTTCGACCAGCGGTCGGGAAGCGCCTTGCTCAGCCCGACCGGATTCACATCCGGCCCGCGGAACTGCGGCCAATCCGGCTCGGCCGCACGGACCACAATGCTCAAACAGAGTAACGCGGCGAACCACTTCATTCTGACCATTATCGGCGCCTCCCCGCGCCCCATGAGATTACGTCTGCTCGCCAGTCTCGACGCCTCGCCAGACGACTGGCTGAGCCACTCCATACCGCACCCATGCTACCGGGCAAAGCTACCGTGCATAGCTGGGCATCTCCTGTCAGGTTTTTCAGAGACAATTTCGAGATGCGAGCTGACTCCTTACTGTATATGCTGATGACGCTGCATCTTTGCGCCCGAATCACGGCCGGCGTGCGCACGACGCCTTGACCATTAGCCATGCGCGCCAGCGCTGTGGCAGCAGTCAGGACACCGGCCGCCCACAAAGCGCTCTTGGGCCAGTAACGCATTCACGGGGTCCCCCGGGATCACGGCGCACGATCATTTTCAACGAATTCCGAAGTATGCTCAAGATCCATTTTTTGTCATTTGATTAGGGCCATTCGCTAACCGGTTCATGGAGCTTTACGTACTAAGCTTTTTATGGTCGAATGGGTCCATTATGTTGCAACTCGACGGAACCGGACCGCTTCATCAGCAGATCTATCGCGCCTTTCGTAACGAAATCCTGAGCGGGGTCCTGGCGCCAGGCGAACGGGTTCCTTCAACCCGCGCCCTTGCAGACCTTCTGAAAGTATCGCGAAACACTGCAGTATCGGCTTACGAGCAACTGCTTGCGGAGGGGTATCTTGAGACACGTCTGGGTGCGGCTGGAACAGTTGTGGCGCCTGTTCTACCACCGGAGTGCCTTGCTTTGCGGCCCTCGGCGCTGCCTAGCTTGCAAAGACGCCCGTCCCTGCGTGCTAGCGTGCGACTCGCGATCGCAGGAGAGCGAATCCTAAAAACCGCCCGAGAAGTAGCCACGAGCTTGGGATTGCCAACCCTCACCTGGGAGCTAACGCCGCCGCACATTCGTTACGATTTTCGGCCCGGTCGTGCGGCGTTTGGCGATCTGCCGTATACGCTTTGGTACAGGCTGCTCGGCTCACGCGCCCGCCGTGCCAGCCTGCGGGATCTCGATTACGGACCGCCGCAGGGCCGCCGGGAACTCAGGGAAGCCATCGCCACTCGCCTCCGACGTCTGCGTGGAGTTGATGCAAGCCCGGAAAAAATTGTGATCGTCAACGGAACGCAACAGGCTTTGGATTTGATCAGCCGAGTTCTATTGAATCCTGGGGACCGCGTGCTGATGGAGGACCCTCATTACACAGGCGCGCGGTGCGCATTCAGGTCTGCGGGAGCCGAGTTGATCCTCTCTCCGGTTGACGATCAGGGGATTCGGATCCCAAAACCGACGACGGGAAGACGCCCGATCCGGCTTGCCTACGTCACTCCATCTCATCAGTTTCCGACCGGCGTAGTCCTCCCCATTGTGCGGCGTATCGAGCTTCTCGGTTGGGCCTCCCGTGTCGGGGCGTTCATCGTTGAGGATGACTACGACAGTGAATATCGTTATGATGGACCACCACTTCAGGCGCTGACCGGACTCGACCAGGAAGACCGTACTATTTACCTGGGAACGTTCTCCAAAATTCTGTTTCCAGGTATGAGGTTGGCGTATCTCGTCCTGCCCGAATCGTTGGTAGAGCCGGTGATGGCCGCAAAGGCGATTGGAGACTCTGGAACGGCAACGCTGGAACAACTTGCTCTCGCAGACTTCATCAGCATGGGCCACTTCGATCGGCACCTCCGTCGTACCAACGCCTCAAATGCCGAGCGGCGAAATGCATTAGTGGCCGCCGTACACAAGGAGTTCGCCGAACGTGCAGAGGTTTGCGGTGCCAATGGCGGGCTCCATCTGCTTGTCTGGCTGAAAGGCAGGAGTGGCGGAATGATCAAGGATGTGGTCCGCAAAGCCGAAGAGGCCGGTGTGGGATTGTATACCGTAGATCCATTCTATATAAAACCTCCAAGGCGCACGGGCGTTGTTCTCGGATATGCACCCCTATGCGAACGTGAGATTCGAGAGGGCATTCGGCGGCTGGCTGAGGCGCTCACATAAACGTCCGAACACTGCCTTCGTTTTACAAGTGAGTTAGGCGGTGGTGCGAGGCGCCTGCTTGACTGACATTCCTCAAGAAAGATTCCGTAGATTGTCACAACGAAGAACGCGCCGAGATTTTGTCCAGTGTGTAGAGAAAAGGGCTAACAATCAAAG
>JANMSG010000141.1:0-3778 GCA_031389065.1 Acidobacteriota bacterium
CAAAAGCGCTATATTTTTCGGGACCTTTGAAAGGCGAAGTGCCGGTTCATCGCGTTGACATCGCCACGAAAAAAGTTTCAATGTTCGTTCAGGACAAAAGCATTGACGCATTTTCTGTCAGCGATGACAACAGGCGAATGATTTATCTGCGACGTTCAACGGGCGAACCTGTTGAACTTTTCGGCGTCAATATTGAAAACGGCAAAGCTTCTGCGCCGACGAAATTGACCAAGGTCAACGAAGCGATTTCGAATGAAGTTGACATACGCCCCGCCGAACAGATGTGGATTACCGGCGCGGGCGGCGCAAAGATTCATACCTTTATCGTAAAGCCGCACAACTTTGATGCGAACAAAAAATACCCTTTGATCTTGAATGTTCATGGTGGTCCTCAATCGCAATGGGCGGACGCACTCCGTGGCGACTGGCAAGTCTATCCGGGTGCAGGCTACGTCGTAGCCTTTTGCAATCCACATGGCTCTACAGGGTACGGGCAGGATTTCACAGCGCAGATTTCAGGCGACTGGGCTGGAAGGGTCTTTGAAGATTTGATGAAGGTGACAGACGAGTTAGAGAAATTGCCTTATGTTGACAAGAACCGTATGGGAGCGATGGGCTGGTCTTATGGCGGTTATATGATGAACTGGTTTGAAGGTCACACGACAAGGTTTAAGGCAATCGCTTCGATGATGGGCTTATATGATTTGCGCTCGTTTTTTGGCGCGACAGAGGAGTTGTGGTTTCCTGAATGGGACTTGAAAGGTCAACCATGGAACTCGCAGCTTTATGAAAAACACTCGCCCTCGAATTACGTGAAGAATTTCAAAACGCCATGTCTTGTGATTTCAGGCGAGCGTGATTATCGTGTCCCATACACCCAGTCTCTGCACTTCTATACGGACTTGCAAAAGATGAATGTGCCGTCGCGTTTGCTAATCTATTCGAATGCAGGACACTGGCCTAGCTCTTATGAGATGGCTCTTTATTATACGGCGCACCTTGAGTGGTTCCATAAATATTTAGGCGGCGAAGCGCCTCCCTGGACAACTGAGCAATTCCTGCGCAACGGCGTCTTCGACCGTGAAACCGGCAAGCGCTATGACGACCCGGCAAATGCCAAATCAGCAACGATGAAGCCGAATCGCTAGAAGTAGAAAATGACTCTTAGGTTTACGCTGCGCCATCAAAGGATCAACTGGTTGGGTTGTTGATGGCGCAGTTTTTTCTTTATATTTAGCTCAACATTATTTTGAGAGGAATTTAAAATGTCAGCTATGGATTTTGAGCAAATACTGATTGCCGCACAGCAATTGCCGCCCGATGAAAAACAAAAACTGATTGAGTCACTGCAAAAGCCGATAGAATCACCGCCGAAGAAAAAGCTTGGGCGCAGAGTGCCGCCGCCTGTTGCGAGCAAAGACCGCACACTTGAATACCAATGGCTTGCAGAACATAGCAGAGAGTTTGCTGGAAAGTGGGTTGCTCTTGAAGGCGATCAGATGATTGCTTGCGGTTCAAGTGCTGTGGAAGTGTCGAAGGCAGCCAAAGCGGTAGGCATTGATCGTCCGATTCTGGTTCAGGTTGAAGACCCAGATGGATTGCCTTTTGCCGGGGGCGGAGTTTAAGGATGACGCATCAGCTTGATTTCAAAATCCGCTATCCGTATCAATCTGCAAGAGGCGGAATCTCTATCCCAGCGTTTTTGATTGCTGGCAATAAAGACGCTGAATGCTTTGCAAAGATTGATACGGGCGCGGAGTTTTGTCTGTTTCAGCGTGATATTGCTGACACTCTCGAATTGGATGTAGAAAACGGGCATTTGCTGAGAATGGAAACTCTCACAGGAGCCTTCAAGGCTTATGGTCACGAAGTCACGCTCGTTACCCTTGATATGGCTTTTGACGTGATGGTCTATTTCGCCGCTGAATATGGACTCTCGCGCAATCTGTTGAGCAGAAACGGTTGGTTGCAACATGTACGTTTAGGTTTATGCGATTATGATGAGATGCTTTATGTGAGCGCTTATGATGAAATGTAACGGTTAGAATTATGACTGGCGCAAACAGTTGAATTCAGTGGCAGGTGTTTTCAGATTATGGACATTCGCAAAACCGGAACCGTTTTGATGCGCGGCTTGATGCTCAAATGTCCTGATTGCGGGCAGGCAGGAATTTATGAAAGCTTGCTTCAAGTCAGGCATCATTGCATAAATTGCGGCTTGCTATTTCAGCGCGAGCAAGGCTATTTCACAGGCGCGCTGTATATCAATATTGCGGTCGCCGAAGCTTCAGTCTTGTTGGCTTTCCTGGTTTGCCTGCTTGTCGGCGTAACCAATACAGATCGGATGTTTGCACTTCTCATAGGTATAGGTGTACTGACACCGCTACTTTTTTTTCTTCACAGTCGAAGCTTTTGGCTGTGCTTTGATTACCTTGTTGATCCGACAAGACCTCGCGTCAAACCAGATGCCGATGGCCTTGCGTTCAAGCTGTGATTGAATTGATGGAAAATTATTCACCAATGATCTCTTCTTACTTGTTGAGGCGTGCTTGAGATTGCCTTGCATCAATCTTTCATTCTGTTCTGCCAGACTCTTGATCTGCGGAAACAGGCGCTTCCGGGTAAAGTATATCGGCATATTCCGGGTAGAGTTTCTTGGCACAACTTGGACAAATACTGTGACTGAAATCTACATTTGAGTGCTTCTTGATATAGCTTTCGATCTGCACATAGTACCCTTTATCATCTCGTATGTTTTTGCACGACGCGCAAATCGGCAGCAGTCCGCTCAAGACTTTCACCTTTGCCACCGCCTCATCCACCCGCCAAGCCAACTCTTTTTCCCTTGCCTTCAATTGACTGATGCGCAGTCCCACAGCGCCGGCACCCAGCATCAAGAGCGTCAGCGAAGCGAGCGCATAAAACCAGTAGGTCTGGTAGAAATGCGGTTTGAGGTAGAAACTGAAAGCCGCGCCCACCTCATTCCAGACCCCGTCATTGTTCGACGCCTGCACGCGGAAGCGATACGATCCGGGTGGGATATTGGTGTAATAGGCGGCTCGTCGGGTGTCGGCCTCAATCCACTCTTTATCGAATCCTTCAAGTTGATACTTGAAGCGAACTTTTTCAGGCGCCAGGAAACTCAAACCCGTATAGTGAAATTCGAATTCTCCTTTGCCTGGTGAGAGTTGCGCCTGCCCATTGAGGTCAACAGATTTCCCTTCAATCAGGGCTTGCTCGATGTAAACCGGAGGCGGCACGGTGTTGCCCCTTATATTGACCGGGTCTATAACCGCCACTCCTTTATACGTGGCAAACCACATTTTGCCATCGTGCCCCTTCACTCCCACCGGCTGAACCGCCCCGTTGCACTCATTGCTTTTCAACCCATCGGCAGTGGTATAAACAACTGAAGTAATTCTATTGATTTTACCTATGGCGAAATCCTCGAACTCTGTTTTGCTAATCCGAGAGATGCCTTTGTTACAGGATAACCAGAGATTCTGCTCGCCGTCCTCCAGTACCGACCATGCCGTATCATCAAATAGACCTTGCCTGGTAGTGCAGACCACAAACTTGCCGTCTTTGAATCTGGCAAGCCCGCTGCTTGTACCCAGCCAAAGGCTCTCCTCCTTATCCTTATATATGGAAAAGACTCTATTGGAAGGTAATCCATCAGTGGTCGAATAGATGGTAAACTTGCCTTCCTTAAATTGATTCAATCCGCCATCGGTGCCAATCCAGAGGCTGCCCTGCGTGTCTTCATAAATGCAATAAA
>JANMSG010000218.1:0-24696 GCA_031389065.1 Acidobacteriota bacterium
AACGCCTATGCATGGGTGTAATCTCTTTCCCTCCAACCTTCCATTCTTTCGCGAAACGGTATTGCAATACATCGAAGCGATGACCCGGCTTGGCCATCACTTGATGGCGGCAATCGCTATCAGTCTGGGGCTTGAAGAATCTTATTTCGATGAGCGTTATACTCATGAGCCGTTGACACTACTGCGCATATTCAACTACCCGTCTGACCCATCATTGCAAGAGGGCGAAGCAAGATGGGGCGTTGGCGAACATACGGATTACGGCGTGTTGACGATTTTGAAGCAAGATGATTCAGGCGGCTTGCAGGTTAAATCGAAATCGCTCTGGATAGATGCGCCACCCGTTCAGGGTTCGTTCATCTGCAACATAGGCGATATGCTGGACCGTATGACGAAAGGGCTTTATCGCTCCACGCCGCATCGAGTGCAAAACCCTGCGCGATGCGACAGGCTCTCTTTCCCTTTCTTTTTTGACCCGAATTTCCATGCCGAAGTGAAGCCTATTGAAATGAATATGAAATTACCGGATGACAAAGACGAGCGCTGGGATAAATCGAGCGTTCACGAATTCACAGGAACCTACGGCGAGTATCTGTTGAGCAAAGTAGCCAAAGTGTTTCCTCAATTGCGTGAAGAAGTGTTGTAGCGCACCCGGCTATGAGTATGAAACAATTGTCTTGAACGAAAGGGATCAAGGCAGGAAATTCATATGAGCTTACAAGCCTATCTTTACAACGCCGATGGCACAGATCAGGAAATAGAGCTTGATGAAAAGATGGTTGAAAAACTCCATGACAGGCAGTTGTTATGGGTGGACATCGTCGGACGCGAAGAAAAAGATATGGATCGCGTTAGGGCAATCCTCAAGGTAAACCAACAATCCATTCAAAAGCTATTGAATAATATTGATCGCCCCCATCTGACGATTCATACCGGTTATTTCCATATCTATGCCATAGCCGTAAAACAAAAGGAGCGATCTAAGTACGAGTCTGTACCGCTTGATTTGTTCTGTGGCACGAACTATGTCATCAGCGTTCATCCCGAAGAGATAGAGTTTCTGGAGGACTTCAGAAGTCAGATAAAAGGCGATACGGAGTTAGGCAGGCTTACGGCTGAATCTTTAGTTGCAACTTTGTTGGAGTGGCATATTACCAGTTATTTTCGAGCCATTGAAAAATTGGAAGATGAAGTTGATCAACTGGATGAAGAAATCCTGTCGGGTTCTCCTGAACGCAGTTTTCTTCCCGCATTGGTTGGCTTGAGAAGCCGGGTCTCTCGTTTGAGGCGTTTGTTAACCCCGCATCGTGATGTCTTTTACGCTTTGTCTCGACCCGATTTTGCCTTGCTTGCCAATTCGGAGTCCACTCAGCATTTCAGAAACCTCAATGAGCGTTTCGAACGCGCGATGAGTTCCATGGAAACCGCGCGCGATTTAGTAAAAGGCTCTTTCGATTTACTTACCACAAGAACCACTGAGTCTACCAATGACGTAATAAAGGTGTTAACTTTAGCCACTGTACTGGTGGGCGCAACCTCTACGATTGCCTCCACCTTAGGAATGAACTTTGAAATCGAGTTCTTTAAATCCGGCGACAGGGGATTCTGGGGAGTGATTGCTGGGATGGTTTTTCTCATCCTTGGCTCTGCTGTTTTTGCCAAACTCAAACGTTGGATTTGATTTCCTCTTATGCGGCTACTGCGGTTAGAGGCAGCCTGAGTCTGAGCGTTACGTTCTGCGAAAAAAGTACCATATAATCAGGTGCTGGTTTGGCATTTCCAGATATGTGAAGTCTATTATTGAATAAGGGAGAAAGATGAATAACGGAAAACTTCAAGCCATTTGGATTAAGCGAATGAAATTGGGACCGATGGACGCTGCGAATTCCGCCGGCTTGGTCGCTGGCTTTGGACTTGTTGGAAACGCCAATCAAGGCGGCAAAAGACAGGTCACCATCATTGAACAAGAGATTTGGGATGAGTTGATGAATCGTTTAGGCGCGTCGCTTTCGCCTTCTGCGCGCCGCGCAAATTTGATGACCAGCGGTGTCAGTTTAGCCAACTCTCGCGGACGCGTTTTGCGCGTAGGGGCTTGCCGCATACGCATATTTGGCGAGACTCGCCCCTGCGAAAGAATGGATGAAGCGTTCGAAGGTTTGCGCAATGCCTTGCGCGAAAATTGGGGCGGCGGCGCTTATGGCGAAATTCTCGACGATGGACAAATCGCCATCGGCGACGAGGTTGCTTGGGAAGAGTAGAAATTCATCGCGCCATCATTCTGCCTTTCACAACATCAGTTCAAAAGTCCAAGCATTACGAAAATTATGTAGTTCCGTCACCCTGCACAAGTTTTTTCTGCGCCTATTAAGTTGCCGCATTCGTCTCATTCCTTTATTATTCTTCTTCAAGACCGTCACAATCCTAACCCTTTACAACGGAATAATAGAATGGCTCAAGCAACCTCACAGGCTGAAAGCAAGCCCATATTTTTTTCTTCTCCACTCTATCTCATCGCCATTGCTTCTCTGATTCTTTTACTCGGCGCAGCGCTTTATGCGCATATACATATTGCCTCTGTCGGTGAAGACTACACGGGACCGCTCGCTTTTCTGGATAGAGTGTTCGATATTTTTTTAGCGAGCGCGCTTATCGGTGTAGGGTTTTGTGTAGGGCGAAAAATCCTTCGATTCTGGTCACTCTCTTTTGCCAGTATCGCCGAAGAGTTTTCCTTTTCCGTTATGCTCGGCACAGGTGTGCTGGCGCTTGCGGTGTTAGGGCTTGGGCTTGTCGGCTTGTTGAAATCGCTGCCGGTTTCATTGCTCGTTCTACTTCTTGTGGCTGCCACTTATAAGGAAGTGATGAGGCTCTTTGCCGCGTTAAAAGAGATGCTGGCAAATGCTACGGCTACCAGGACAGGAAAAATTCTTGCGCTTCTGTTTTGCCTACTGGTTGGCATTCTGCTGTTGCGCGCGGCAACGCCTCCACATGCTTTTGATGACGCGATCTATCATTTATCTGTCACCGATGCTTTTGTGCGAAGAGGGCAAGTTTACCCGATCATTGATAATTCGGCTGGAAATATATCGTTCCTGATACAAATGATCTATGCCGTCTGCCTGCTTGCCAAGGCTGACATTGCGGCAAAGATTTTTTGTCTCTTTCTTGCCCTCATCTGTGCGCTTTCACTCTATGGGTTTGGGGCGCGGTTCTTTTCGCGACGCACAGGCGTAATCGCTCTGTTCGCATTCTTTGCCGCAGGCATGGTCGTAGAAGTAGCTGTGACGACGCGCATAGATGTTTCCTTAGCCTGTATGTTGTGGGTTGCTACCTACGCGATGATTCTCTATTTCCAAACCCAACAACGCGGCTGGTTTTATGCGTCTGCCATGCTCGCAGGCTTTGCCATTGGCATCAAGTACACGGCGGGCGTCTGGCTTTTCCTGCTTGGCTTGATGTTTTTGATTGAAAGCTTCCGCAAAAAAACTTCGCCTGTTTTAACCATCGTCCGACTCGCAGTTGTCTATGCCAGTATCGCTTTCGCCCTGGCATCGCCATGGTTTATTAAAAACTGGATATGGTTTCATAATCCCATTTATCCCTTTATAACGGGTGAGGTTGCTGATTATTCATCGGGGCAAGCGAAATATTTCACGCCCGAAGATGAGTTGAAACTGGAAGCACATTTTGAGAATGCCCGCAGAGCCAATCCGTCGCTTGTAGAAGAGAGAAGACAGGAATTGGAGAAGATTGTCTCTGAGCGTGTGATACAAAGGCCTCCTTACTTCTGGGAATACTTCACGAAACCCGATACCTATAATTTTCCTGAATATTTTCATTATCCAAACTATCTATTTCTTCTCGTTCCGCTGTTGATTTTTGTGCCCAGGCATAGATGGCTTATCTGGCTTTCAATTCTCAGCACAGCGTTTTTTATCTTGATGACAGAGATCTCATGGTTCCCCAGATATTTGCTGCCGCTTTACCCGCCGCTTACTTTGATTAGCGCTTATGTGCTTACTGAATTGACCAATCGAATCAAGGAAAAAGATACCGGTGAATCGCGCATCTCTCCTGCTACCTTGATTGTCGTTATTGTATTAGCATTGACCGTAGGCTTTATTGCACTGTTGAGCATGGGCTTGGCTTTACGGGTAAAAGATATAAATTTCGTTAGCGGACAAACCTCGCGACGCAACTTTATGTTTATAGCCTTTTATCATCCTCCCTTAGATTTCATCAATCGCCAGCTTCCTGAAAATTCCCGCGTAATGATGTTGGGCGCGCAAATGTCTTATGGGCTGAAACGCGACTACATTGCAGATATAAGTTTGGAGGCAACCGAATGGCGACGTTTGCTGATACGCAATACCTCTCTGGCAGATGTGAATAACGATTTGAAACACCGCGGCATTACTCACGTGCTGGTGGCGTATGACAGTTTCAGATGGGGCGCGACACGCTCAGGAAAAGGCTCTGTAGAAAATTTACAAGCGGCGCAAACCAGTCGTCCCGATTATTACGTTCAGCTGAGAAATTGGGCAACGCTGGATCAATACAGCAGCAACTTTCTTGAACCACTCTATTCGGATAAGTTTGGTTTTATGTTATACAAGCTCAAGTAACTATTCCGTCAGCTAAAGCAGACGGCTTTCTTTGCCCTACCACCTGGGGTGGACATTAACGGAGAGTTACGGACTCCGAATTCACGCTCAACGTATCGAGTGCGAATATTAAAAGCAGCATTGAGGTCAGCATTGTGCGAGTAACCACAAGACACACACTTAAAATCAGATTGGCTCTTGCGGTTCTTCTTATCGCAAGAGCCACAACGACTACAAGAGCGGCTTGTATAATGCGCGTCAACTTCCTCAACGCGGATACCAACCTTGCTGGCAACGTGGCGAATCTTGGTGAACAGAGAAGCGAAAGGCCAACCGTGATGGATAATTCTTTGCTTTTTAGCAACTTTGATTCTATCGCGTATGCCTTTCAAGTCTTCGATTGCGATAATCGAAGCGTCGCTTTTGACCGCTTCGCGCACAATTCCATTTGCGACATTCCACAGTTTCCAGTCAACTGCTCTATGTTCTCTTTGAGCCAGCCGTTGCAACAGTCGCCGATTGTTTCGACTTCTATTGTGCCCTGCTTTGAGAGAACGCCGTTGTTTGAATCTGTGTCGTCGCAGTTGAGAAATACTTCCACCTTTGAAAACTGCGCCAGTGCTGACAGTGGCGATTCGCTTGATGCCGGAGTCAACTCCGATGGTTTCATCGCCAGTGGCATCTTCGATTTGCTTATCAGCGACAAGGCAGAGATACCAGCTACTCTTTTGCTTAATCAGCGTAGCGGTTTTGGCAATCTTCCAACTGCCATCAAGGTATTGTTGATGGTAGTCGCCGAAAACCAAGCCGACTTTAATTCTACCGCGCTTGCTTGTCAGGGTAGCAACTTGCTCATCAAGTCTAAGCGTGAGGGTTCGCTCATCAAAACGGACACCCGCGCTTTCTTTGAAAGTGTGTTGCTTGTTTGGCTTGGCTTCTCGCTTGTAGGCTTCGGCTACTACGGTACGAGCCGAACAAACAAGATTGGCCGGCAAGCCCGTAAGTTCTCGCATCGTCTGATAGGTCAGATGGTGCAAGGTTACGGCATTAGTTATGCCTTGCTCAACTGCCACTTTAGAAGTCTGGTTAAGGCATTCGACATAGGCGGCGCGGGTAATCTCGAGCGCGGTTTTATCCTCAGCTTTGACCGTCAACTTAACTTTGAGCGTAACCGTAGATTGCATATAGGCAATCCTAATATTTGCTCAAGGTATTCACAAGCGGAAAGCCTAATCGCATCGGAATGCGATGCGAAATTCCCTCTGTCCCCTAAAGGAGACCGTCTCCATTTCGCGGGGAACTGATGAGGAATCGAAAAACTCGACTCTGTCGTATCCCCTTATCTGTCGTCTGAAATCTCATCGCAAATCGAGAGAATATAATTATTTACCGCGCCAGGCTCGCAGGATGCAGGTTTGACTCAAAAGTTTGCATCAAATAAAATCTATTTTCGTATGGTTGAGCAGCGAGAAGGCTGTAAGTGAAAAGATTATTGGTACAATTGATTGATTTGCATAAGCCTGTTGCCTATGGCTTGTCCTCTATCGAGAGCGCGAGTTTGAGGGTAGCAGGCTAATTCGTTTCCGGCTTCAAGTTTCACTGGCTTGAAACAAGAGGCAGGAATTATTGAAAAACTTAAAAGAATAGAGAGATCATATGACAGCGATATTCAACAAAGTAGCAACCAAAGTATTTGGCAGCGCCAACGACCGATTGATAAAAAGATTGTGGCCCATCGTCGCGGAAATCAACACGTTTGAAGCAAAGATGAAAACTTTAAGTGATGACGAGTTGCGCGCCTACACAGAAAAATTCCGCGAACACGTCAACCAGAGATTAGAAGGCGCAGAAATTTCCGGCAGCACGCCGGAAGAAGAAAAGACGGCTCTACGCACGGTGATTGACGAAGCGATGGACGAGATCTTGCCCGAAGCTTTTGCGGTCGTGCGCGAAGCGTCGCACCGCGCTACAGGTATGCGCCATTTCGACGTACAGTTAATCGGCGGCATGGTCTTGCATCGCGGCATGATTGCGGAAATGAAAACCGGCGAAGGGAAAACTTTGGTCGCAACTCTGCCAGCGTATTTGAACGCGATTGCCGGACGCGGGGTTAACATCGTCACGGTCAATGATTATCTGGCAAAACGCGATACCGAATGGATGGGCAAGATTTATCGCTTCTTAGGTTTGAGCGTCGGTTGCATTCAACACGACCTCACCGACGAAGAACGCAAAGCTGCTTATGGCGCAGACATCACCTACGGAACCAACAACGAATTCGGCTTCGATTACCTGCGCGATAACATGAAGTTCGACCCTGCTGCTATGGTGCAGCGCGGTTTCTATTATGCCATCGTTGACGAAGTTGACTCCATTTTGATTGACGAAGCGCGAACCCCGCTCATCATTGCAGGCTCATCGGAAGATTCAACCGAAAAATATTATATGGCGAATGACTGCATCGTTCGCCTCAAGGGTGAGCAGGCAAAACTGGTCGCCGAAATCAAAAATAGCGAAGGCGATGTTGATTTGAAACAAGACCCACGCCTGCTCTTTCACGTGGATGAAAAACAGCACCAAGCCATACTTACCGAATCAGGCGTTACGGCGGCTGAAAAATTCACCAACGTCGGCAATCTTTACGAGCCTGTCAATATGGAGCTTTTGCATTGCTTAGAGCAATCGCTCAAGGCGCACACACTGTATCAGCTGGATAAACAGTACATCGTGCGCGATGGCGAAGTCATTATCGTTGACGAATTCACAGGGCGCATCATGCCCGGGCGTCGCTGGAGCGATGGACTGCATCAAGGCGTTGAAGCAAAAGAGGGCGTCAAGATTGAAGCCGAAAACCAGACGCTTGCAACCATCACGTTGCAAAACTATTTTCGTATGTATGCGAAACTTGCAGGCATGACGGGTACTGCGGAAACCGAAGCCTCGGAATTCGCCAACATCTATAAACTCGATGTCGCCGTGGTTCCTACGAACAGACCGATGAGTCGCACGGATTTTCCGGACGTCATTTATCGAACCGAGCAAGAGAAATGGGACGCTGCCGCTCAAGAGATTAAAGCGCTTCACGAAAAAGGGCAGCCGGTACTTGTCGGTACGGTCTCTGTTGAAAATTCTGAACTCCTTTCAGAACAACTCAAAAAGCTAAAGGTTCCGCACAATGTGTTGAACGCCAAACCGGAACACGCAGGGCGCGAAGCCGACATTGTTGCCCAGGCAGGTCGCAAAGCTCAGGTTACGATTGCCACCAATATGGCGGGTCGCGGTACGGACATTTTGCTCGGCGGCAATCCGGAGTTTCTGGCGAAAAAGTTTTTGAAAGAGAAAGAGATTAACCCGGATGAAGCTACGGAACCACAACTGGAAGCCGCGCTTGTTAAAGCGAAAGTTGTCACAGATGCCGAACACGAAGAAGTAAAAACCCTTGGCGGCCTTCACATACTTGGCACAGAACGCCACGAATCGCGCCGCATAGACAATCAGTTGCGCGGTCGTGCAGGCCGTCAAGGCGATCCCGGCTCGGCGCGCTTTTATCTGTCGCTCGAAGACGACTTGATGCGTATATTCGGCGGCGAACGCATCAAAGGGCTGATGTTGCGCCTGGGGATGGAAGAAGGCGTGCCGATCGAATCCAAACTGGTGAGTAAGCGAATCGAGAGCGCGCAAAAGTCCGTCGAAGCGCACAATTTCTCTATCCGCAAACACCTCCTCGAATACGACGACGTCATGAATAAACAGCGCGCCGCGGTTTATTCCATTCGTCGCCAACTGCTCGAAGGCTTCGTAGGCAATTCGATTGAAGAGCGCAACCTCAATCAACGCGAGTACATTTTAGGCATCGCGCAAGACACCTTTGAAGGTTTGATTGATCAATATATGCTCAAAGATGTGCGCCCAGAAGAATGGGACACTACGGCACTCAAAGAACAGCTGCGTTTACTCTTTGGTTTCGATACCGATAAAGAAAGCGTCAATCTTGAGCAAATGGGAGCACAGGAAGCTGATGAAAAGCTTTGGCCGGAAATTGAAAAGAGTTACGCGGAAAAAGAGGTGCAGGTTGGTGTTGAGGCGATGCGCAGCCTCGAGCGTTATATCATGCTCAACATCGTTGACTCGCAATGGAAAGATCATCTCCTCGCCTTAGACCATTTGAAAGAAGGCATAGGCTTGCGCGGCTACGCGCAGAAAGACCCGCTCGTTGAATATAAAAAGGAATCTTTTCATCTCTTTGAAGCCATGTTGGACCGCATGAATACGGACACGGTTCGCTATCTGTTCAATTTTCAAGTGCAAGTGACCGATTCGGTTGAGCAACAGCTTCTCGAACGTCGTCGCAGACAAAGGCGCGGGCGCGTGGCATTTACCAAAGCCAACGAATCGGCATTTGCAGCCGGCGAAGAAGAACAGGCAAAACCGATTCGTAACAAAGAGCCTCGCGTAGGTCGCAACGAACCTTGCCCATGCGGGTCTGGCAAGAAGTACAAAAAATGCTGTGGCGCTGATGCGTAATCAGTGCGCTTGGCAGAATGCGGATTGCGGATTGAAATTCTTTCGATTCGCAATCCTCCCCGCGTAACTGACCAATCACACAAATGGAAAACAAACCATTGAACAGAAGCCAAGCCTATTATAATCTTGCTCTGTAACAAAGCCCTTTCAAAAAATGCCACACACAGGCAAAGCAAAACCATATCGGAGAATAAAAAATCGCTAACCCGATTATACAAGCTATCAAATCAGGGGCCGCTCCTCACCCTGCAAAACTCGCCGCCGCCAAAGGCATGATTCCGCTGGCAAACGAGGAGATGCTCGAAGTCCTTATTGCCTTAGCCTCTGATGCGGACGAAAACATTCGCAACATGGCTGCCGCTTCGATTGATCGCTTGGACCCGCAATCTTTTGCGCCTATGGCTGCCGATGCGCAGGCGCCTGCTGAAGTGCTTGGCTTTTTGTGTCTGTGGCCTAACACGCCAGGTGAGATTCTTGAGTCCGTCATTTTCAATTGCTCGACGCCAGATGCTGCGCTGGCGCGCCTTGCTCACCAAAGCCGCGACCCGCAAGTCATCGAAGCAATCTCGCTCAAGCAGCAGAGCCTCATCCACGCGCCCGACATCATTGATGCGATCTTGAGCAACCCTGCGCGAACCCCCGAATCAGAGCGTCGCGCTACGGAAGTTCGGCAGGAGTTTTTTGAAAAGCGATTCGGCGCGCGAATGATTGCCGATGAACAACGCGCCCGCGCGGAAACGGAAGCCACAGAACAGGCTGAGAAAAATGCGACTCAAAATGCGATTAAGATTGATAGTCTCGAAGATTTAGTTCGACTGGGCTTGATTGATGAACTCGCCAGCAGCGTAGACGATGCGCTCATTAGCGAGTATGAAGCGGAAGTCGGACCCCTGGACACCGTCTCGCCACCCAATGAGCGATTTGAGATTGAAAGCCTCGTCAGTGAAATTCTAGCCTCAGAAGTTGAGGTTCCGTCTGATCGCCAAGCGGTGTTTCAACAGATTGCCTTGATGAGTATTAAAGATCGCGTGATACTTGGCATTAAAGGCTCACGCGAAGCGCGAATGATTCTGGTGCGCGACCCGAATCGCATTGTCGCTGGGGCTGTCTTGCGTAACCCGCGCATAACCGATAGCGAAATTGAATACATTGCATCTCTCAAAAACGCCCCAGAAGATGTGCTTCGCCAAATCGGCATGAAGCGCGCCTGGGCTCGCTCTTATCTCGTGATTCACAATCTCGTTCGCAATCCGCGAACCCCCATTGCCATCAGTCTGGGCTTTCTCAATCGCATTCAGTCGCGCGACCTTCGCAATCTAGGAACCAACAAAAATATCCCTGACGTCATCCGCACAACTTCCCAACGTATGTTCCTCAAACGCTCCTTATAATAAAGGCTTGCCTCGCTGGCAGCGAAATTAATTCTGCAATCCTATTCCTACGTACCTCCCGTATATTTCAATTGTAAGAAGTATTTCACTTTTCATGACTGCAAGCTTGGCATAGCCATTGCAAATGAAATTGACGTTGGTAACAACGTATTTAAACAAGGTTATGTGGTTTTTTATAATGGAGGTTTCTATGACTATTGGTATTGCTCTTAGCTTATGTGCATTGATGGCGGCTGGCTTTTTTATTTGGAAAAAATATATTGGAAAGTCTGCGCAACTGCTTACTTCGCGCTCGTATTTGCAGACCTTAGGCGTTCAAATCGTCTGCGGTGATTGTGCTGGCGAAAGCAAACTTCCGATGAGAACTTTTCTTGATGTACACGGTAATTGTTCACAATGCGCAGGGACAAGCTACGTGCCTGCATCAACCTTGGGTGTGCATATGCTTTTGGCAAGACAAACACAAATGTATGGGAATCAGTCATATTTGTATGAAATGGAGACAGGTGCTGATTCTCATAGTAGCCGCGTTGTCTCGTTTAAAGAACACCTTGCGTCGAGAACTGAGCGAGTTGAAAAACTTGCTTCGTAAAAATCTTTTCCTATCTGTTGTGACCAAAATAACCACGACTCAGGTTCTCTTATTTCAACTTCAAGGAGAACCTGAGTAGCGAGTAGTCAAACCATGGATAATCTGTAGTCGGCAACTGATTAATAAGTAGCCTTGTCATCACCTGAAGATATTTCAGACGTCCTCTTCCTGCTGTAAAAAATTCTTATAATCCTGTGGATAATCGAAATCAAGCAAAACCGAATCACTCTTCATCTCTAAATAAAGCGCCTGGTCTTTGTGCGCTTGAACCACTTGCCGCAAACCCTGCGAGGAGTCAAACGTCAATATTTCTTCTCGGAGCTTCCCGTCAAGGATAATGGGATGTCCCCGACGATTGGCGTAGGTAGGGACGACGAGCAAGGGGCGCTCTTTTACGTAAGCGGTGATGACGTTGCTGATGATGCTGGAATGAATTTGCGGCTGATCTGCCAAAGCGATCAATATGGCGTTGGTTTTTTCATCAAGCGCTTGAACGCCGCATTTGATTGAGGAACTCATTCCCGCTTGGTACTTGGCGTTGAAAACGAATTTGATTTTGCGGCTGCCAAGAGCTTGACGAACTTCTGCTTCGCGGTGACCTGTGACGACGACGATTTCATCAACGCCGGAAGCCAATAAATTATCCACACAGCATTCGACAAAACTTTTCCCTTGAAATTGCAAGAGCTGTTTGAAATCGCCCATACGACGAGACTCGCCTGCTGCAAGAAGTATCGCTGAAATCATAAACTGATTTTCACAACCCGATCAGAAAGACTCAAGAAGAAAGCCGGGTACTTGTTGTTTTTCTTCGTTGCTGATGATAACGCACTTGTTTTATAGTTGCTCGACGGCTGTGGTTCATTCCGATGGAGACATGGCATAGGCTCAACTCAAAATCTGGTGGAGTTCCCATACATGTTTCCCACAAAGTTTTGTTCGTTGTGTGGCGAAAAAATAAAACCAAATCGGCTAGGCGCTTTCTCCTTTACAGCCTTTTGTCGGAGTTGTAAAAAGCAAGCGCGCTACACGCGTTTTGCCCTCGCCGCGATTTTCATTTCGCTTCTTGTCGGGGGCTTTTTTGTGGGTCGCGCAACGACTCCACGCCAACCATTCACTTTCATAGGCGAACCGCTAGACCTGCAAATGGCGCCCAACTCTCAGGCAAGCGAACCCACTGATGCCCCTGCAAAGAACCACGAGGCGAGCACCGTTAAACCAACACCTTCTTCAGAAGATGAAGCGCTGGCGATGTGCGGCGCGCCTACGAAAGCGGGTCGCCCCTGTCGCAGAAAAGTGCGTGACAGCGGATACTGTTATCAACATAAAGACAAATTCAAAGCGCCAACAAACGCCACACAATAAACACAAAACGATGCAACGCAGGCTTTGCAATCACCAATCAAAATGCAAAATAGAGCAATAAAAATAAGCAAATTCCTGAGCCTTGTGCTCCGGCATAAGCCCGAAGAAATCGGCATCACACTTGATAACGCAGGATGGGTTTTGGTTTCCAAATTATTGGCTGCCTGCAATCGACAGGGCTTTTCAATCACCCAACAAGAACTTGAAGAGGTCGTTTGCACGAGCGACAAACAGCGCTTTGCCTTCAGCGACGACAGGCTGATGATCAGAGCCAATCAAGGTCATTCCATCGCCGTCAAACTCGATTACCAGGTGCTCGCGCCGCCCGAAGTTTTGTATCACGGAACGGCTACGCGATTTTTGGATTCGATAAAAGAGCAAGGCTTACTCAAAGGCAAACGCCAACACGTTCATCTATCGAGCGATGAAGCTACGGCTATCAACGTAGGGTCGCGTCACGGCAAGCCTGTCGTTTTACTCCTCGAATCCATGCAGATGCACAAAGCCGGCTTTGTCTTCTACAAGTCAGAGAATGGCGTTTGGCTGACAGACCATGTTCCGACTGCGTTCATAAAATTCTGAACCGTTTAGTGCTTTCAATTTAGAATTTCGTTTTGAGTTTCAAAATCTATAGCTTTCCTGAATGATTCGTGGAGAGCAGGCGAGGTAGCGTAGACTGTCCAGTCTGCGCAAGTCTTACGCCGAGAATGACCTGGAAAGCTAGCTGGTGTTGGTTCCAGTCAAGCGCAGACTGGACAGTCTACGCTACATTTAGGATTCCTATATATGCATAAATCGGCAACTGCATCCTGCAACTCCTAAGCGAATGGTTTGTCGCTTCAAATGTGCTTCCTGTATGATTAGCGATTAAAATTGCGCGGTGTTCAATCACCAGGCTTCAAGCGATCAACATGGACAATTTAGTTTTATCAAATCTCTTTTATCGCAAGACACGAACCTTTACGACCGCCGCAGGCGTTGCCCTGGGCGTTGTGCTGGTCGTGTTAACTGTCGGACTGGTTCACGGTTTTTTGAACGAACAAGGGCGACGCAATTCAGCCGTCACTGCCGAGATCATATTTCGCGATGCGAGCAGCGGCATCTTGAGCGTTTCGCCGACCTTGGCGATCCCGCAAAAAATGCTTGAGCAAATTCGCGCCATCGAAGGGGTAAGCGAGGTTGTTCCGGTTGGACAATATCAAAAAACCGGCAGAGTCATTGATGGCATAGAGTATGATTCGTACACGAAAGTTTCCGGTATGCGCGTTGTTGAAGGACGACCAATTCAAAGCGGCGACGAAGCCATGATTGACCGGGTCTCGCAACACGATAGAAAAGTGAAAGTTGGCGATGAGATAGACATTCTTGATCGCCCGTTTCGCGTCGTCGGCATATACGAACCTGAATCGCTCGGTCGCATTAAAATTCCTCTCTCGACTTTGCAAGCCTATCAAAACAGACCAGGACTCTGCTCAATGGTTCTTGTCAAAGTCAAAGACCCCGCAAGACAAGGAGAGATTGCACAGAAAATCAAAGAGATTTCTCCAAAAGATGACATACGTCTGACCCGCGATTTGCCGATTCTGTACGCCAGAGGGACACCGGCAATGCAAACCTTTTTGAAGGTTGTCATCGGGCTTTCCATCATCATCAGTTCACTGGTTATCTTGCTTGCCATGTACACGACCGTGACCGAGCGCACACGGCAGATTGGCGTCCTCAAAAGTCTGGGCGCATCAAAAGCCTGGATTGCCGGCGAGATTGAAAAAGAGGCTTTCTTCATTAGCTTGATAGGCGTGCTGGCGGGTTTCGCTTTGTCGGTCATTGGCAGATATGTTATCAATCGCTTCTCGACAGTCACCATAGAACTGGAAGCCATCTGGTTTTTATATACCTTGATCTTGGGCATTCTTTCCGGTTTGATCGGCGCATTGTACCCTGCGCTTCGCGCCGCCAATCAAGACCCCGTAAAAGCCTTGAGTTACGAGTAGGCGTATCATCTCAATGATTCGCGGTGAAAAAAGTTTGGCGTTCCGCCTGATGTTCTTTGAAGAAATAATCCGACAAGCCCGCGTAGGCGGGCGCCAGCATAAAGCCCAATGGCATTAAGTTAAGGATTCACCAGCGTGGAATCTCATAGTCAGTGCAAAGCAAGTGCTTGAATCCATTGAAGCGTCAAAAAACATTTTTTCTTAACTTAATGCCATTGGCATAAAGCCCCGTGCGCGAGCGCGGGGTTAGCAAGCCGGGGCGATTTCACGAGCCCGCGAAGCGGGTGATAGAGCATCTATCGCCAAATCTATCGCCCGCCTACGCGGGCTAGAGAGGTTTGGTCATTGAGTCCCCAGGGCTCGGCTACGCTTCACCCTGGGCTTTATGCTATCGCCCGCTTCGCGGGCTAAGGTTGTACAATTATTTTTTCAATGAACATCAGGCGGATGGGTGCAAGGGCAAAACAACCACCTGAAGGCGGAACGCCAAACTTTCACTGCTAAATTCAAATGCGACTCTGGCGGCGCGTCGTTACAAAATCCTTACGAAATCTTTCGATAATCTTCATATCACCTTCACGATGATTTAACACCGTTCCACTATCATTGCTTTTAAGGCAAGCAGCAGGAATTCAATTTCAAAAGTCTGAGGAGGGAGAAATGCTGAAAAAGCAATCAAGGATTCGTGTGCTTGAAAGAGGAATCATCAACGGTTTTCGCACAGGAGTTTCGCTCCATTGCCATACGCAACACTCGAAAGAGGCTCTTGATTTTATTCCTTATTACGCTTCTCGCATTCCCATCGTTGCCGGTAAATTCGACAAAGCGATGAAAGAGTACCGCAAAGAAAACGGCAAAGACATGAACTTTGCGCGAGCCTATTGGACGCCGCCGCTTTCGGCTCGCAAGGTCTACGATTTAGAAAGAGAACAGATTGAAAACACACTCAACGCAGGCGCGCTGATTTCTATCACAGACCATGACAGCATTGATTCAGGAACCTTGCTGCGTGCGCTTGAAAGCTACAAAAAAATCCCTGTCTCTCTTGAATGGACAGTGCCATTTGGCGACGCCTTCGTTCATTTAGGCGTTCACAATCTTCCGGTGGATCGCTCGATAACCATCCTGAATGATCTGGCGGAATATACAACCCGTCCGATTGAAGGACGCTTGGCGGAATTGCTTGAAATGCTCAATGAAATCCCCTCTGTGCTAGTCATCTTCAATCATCCGCTCTGGGACATTGAGTTATTGGGTCAAGAGCGACACATGGTTATGGTCAAGGACTTTTTGGTTGAGCACGGCAGGCAACTTCATGCTCTGGAAGTCAATGGCTTTCGCTCTTCGCAAGAAAATCAAGAGACCATCAAACTTGCCGAAGCCTGGGGCTATCCGATTGTTTCAGGCGGAGACCGACACGGCTGCGCCGCAAACACCACGCTCAATCTGACGGACGCTACCAGCTTTGACGAATTTGTGTCAGAGATTCGCATGGATAAACGCAGCGAAGTTTTATTGACGCCGCAGTACAAAGAGAATCTTTATTTAAGAATGTTTGAAGCCATAGACGATGTCCTGCGCCCCTATCCGCAGCATCCTTTGGGTCGGCAGTATTGGACGGAACGCGTTTTTATCAGGAGCGATGATGGCACGGATCAGCCCTTGATAAGTTACTGGCAACACGGCGCGCCTTCCTGGATCAAGACGCCTTTGTGGATGATGCGAGTATTAGGTAGCCGGCGCTTTCGACCCGCCATGCGCTTGATGTTTACCAGACAGGAAGGAGTCGCTTTGTGAGCCATTACCCGAGAGTTGCCTTCTTCACAGACTCTTATCACGAAACCAACGGAGTCGCGCATACGAGTCGTCAACTGGAAGCTTTCGCGCGTCACGAGAAGATTCCTTTCTTGTGCGCGCGCGCCGCAGAAGCGACGAAGAAATATGAAGACGATTCCATCACAGCCGTTGAATTCAAGCGCAGCCCCATAGGCTTCGGGCTTGAGCGCGACATGCGATTCGACTTTCTGATGTGGAGACATCTGCGCTTTGCCTTCGCGGAGGCGCAAAGATTTCAAGCCGATTTGGTTCACATCACAGGGCCTAGCGATGTTGGTCAACTCGGCGCCCGCCTGGCATTTATGCTGAAAGTTCCGCTGGTGATTTCGTGGCATACGAATCTGCATGATTACGCGGGAAAGCGGCTCGAAAAACTCTTCTCTTTTTTGCCTGCGGCGCAACGCCAAGCCATAGCCGATTGCGGTGCGCGCAACTCTTTAAAAGCAACGCTGCGATTTTACAAAATGGGCAGTCTGTTGTTTGCGCCGAACGAAGAACTGGTGGATTTGCTCAATCGCGGAACCCAAAAACCTACGTATATTATGCGGCGCGGCGTTAATGCGGAAATCTTTTCGCCAACCAAACGCGAGATCAGAGACAAGCTTTTCAGGCTGGGTTTCGTCGGGCGTTTATCTCCCGAAAAGAACGTGCGGTTTTTAGCCGACCTGGAAAAGGCTCTGCTAGAGGCGGGCAAAACCAATTTCCAATTCCTGATCGTCGGCGATGGCAGCGAACGCCCCTGGCTGGAAAAGCATCTGCGGTTTGCCGATTTCACAGGCGTGTTGAAAGGCGTAGAACTAGCGAAAGCGTACGCCAACATGGATGCGTTTGTTTTCCCTTCAAAAACCGACACGTTCGGCAATGTGATTTTGGAAGCGATGGCTTCGGGCGTGCCCGTCGTTGCCACTTCGCAAGGCGGGCCCAAATTTCTTGTACAACAAAAGAGCAACGGCTTCGTCGCCGATGATGACCGCCAGTTTATCGAGGCGGTAATCGCAATTATGTCGAATCCGCAGATGTTGGAAAACATGAGATTGGCGGCCAGACAGACGGCTTGCGGCGCTTCCTGGAACAGAGTCTTTGAAAAGGTCTTTGAGGCCTATAGAATCTGTTTGCAAGATCGCAAGGTGATCGAAGCGCAAAATCAATTCGTCGCGGCGCGCTGATCTGTCGAAGCGCCAGCAACCCTACCTGGATGATTCACAAGATTGACGACTATGACAAGGCGTACAGAGAAAGGTTGCCGGAAGAAGAGACTGTGAGAGCTGTATTTCGCAGATTGATTCGTTATCCGTCACACTTTCTGCTGCGTCGTTGGAATTGGAAATCGGCGGTGTTAAGTTGCCTCGTTCGCGGCTCGATATTCTTTGCGGCAAATTTAGGGTCGGGCTTTGCGGCGGCAACTCAGGCAATGGCGCTGGAAATCTCTTTCATTGCCATTAGCGCGGGATTTTATGGCGCAATCGTACAGGCCTTCCGCAGAGCCAAGCCGGATTGGTTGGCAACGCTGACGGTGATGATTTTGTTGCCGACGATCAATCACTCGATAGAATTTCTCGTCCATTCCATTGGCGGAACCAAAAAGCTATCCATAAGCATCCTCGCTTCCATCAGCTTTTCGGCGCTCTCAGCCGCTTTCAATCTCTTCACCATGCGGCGCGGCGTGTTGATTGTCGGAAGGCATAAACAATCTTTTTCGCAAGATCTGATGCAACTGCCAAAGGTGATCTCTGCCTTTCTGCTTTTCATTTTGAAAGCCATCCGCCGTTGTTTTGAGAGTTCAAAATCAGGAGCCGGAACTTCGCAACCGTGAAAACCAGGCATGTGAAAACCTTGCATTTGACCAACGCTTTTCATCATGCGTCGGGCGGCATCGGCGTGTTTTACAAAGCCATGCTGGAAGCGGCAAACGAGCATGAAAGATTCATGCGCTTGGTTGTTCCTGCCCAGGAGTCGAAGGTCGAAGACGTAGGCAAGTTTGGCCGCATCTATCACCTGAAATCGCCGCGCGCGCTGGTCGGTGATTCGCGTTATCGTTTGATGCTGCCGACAAAATATCTCTTTTCTGATCGCAACGCGATTCGCCAAATCTTATTTAAGGAACAGCCCGACTTAATTGAGATCTGCGACAAGTACGCGCTGATCTGGCTTGCCGGAATTCTCCGCAAAGGATTCGTTAAAGAGTGCAAACGCCCAACGCTTGTCGGCTTGAGTTGCGAGCGCATGGACGACAACGTCGCAGCATACGTCGGTAGAAATTCTCTTTTACGCAAACTCACACGAATGTTCATAGGCTCTTGCTACCTACCCATGTTCGATTATCACCTTGCAAACTCCGAGTACACGGCAGACGAACTGCGTCAGGCGATGCGAAGCAAGCACCAACGCCAGGTTTTTGTTTGTCCGCCGGGCGCCGGGTTTGAACATCTGGAAAGCGCCAGGCGCGAAAATGAGACCAGGGAACTCTTGCTCAATCAGGTCGGCGGAAACGGCAAGACCGCGCTGTTGCTTTATGTCGGGCGTTTGTCCAGAGAGAAGAATATTTCTTTGCTTGTCGAAATGATGAAGCGTTTGTCTTACGATATGAATCGAGATTATCGCTTGTTGATTGCGGGTGAAGGGCCGCTTGCCAATTGGCTGGAGAGCGAGGGTATGACAAAATCGCGCAGGCGTTTATGGCTCTTGGGTCACATAAATGACAAAGCAGCATTGGCGAGTCTTTACGCCAATTGTGACGCCTTTGTACATCCGAATCCGCGCGAGCCTTTCGGCATCGCGCCGCTGGAAGCGATGGCTGCGGGACTACCACTGGTTGCGCCGGAAGCGGGTGGTGTGCTCTCCTACGCCAATTCTGCAAACGCCTGGCTGGGGCATCCTGACGGCGAATCTTTTGCAGACTCTGTACGTTTGGTGTTTGCCGATGCAGGTAGGCGGGAGCAGAAGATTGAACGCGCCCGCAAGACTGCCAAAGAGTACGGTTGGTCGGTGATTATGGCAAAGCAATTTGCGCTCTATGATGAGCTGCACGCCAACTTTCGGTCTCTACCTTTCGCACAAAAGGCTTAACGGTAATGGACAATTTCGTTTTAGCAAATCTCTTTCACCACAAGACGCGCACCGGTTTATCCATTGCGGGCATCGCGCTGGGCTCTGTCTTGATGGTTTTGACGGTCGGTTTAATCAACGGCTTTCTTCGCGCACAAGCAAAACGCAACGCGGCGGTAACGGCAGAGATTATGATGCGCAGAGACGGCGCAGATTTCGGAGTCGGCTTTGAAGCGACAACCGTTGCGTCGCTGCCTTTGTCTCGCGTAAATGAACTCCGCGCCGTTGAAGGTGTAGAGGCAGTGGTGCCCGTCAGTCAATATTTTCAAGAGCTACAGTTGATTGACGGGATAGATTATGAAGCCTTCACGAAAGTTTCGGATATGCGCATTGTCGAAGGAAAGCCTGCGCTAGAGGGCGACGAAATGATGATTGACCGTGTCTTGCAAAGAAATTGGAAATTGCAACTAGGCGACGAAATCAAGATTTTGAATCGCCCATTTCGCGTTGTAGGAATCTATGAGCCTGAATCGCTGGGGCGTTTCAAAATCCCGCTTTCCACCTTACAGAATGCGACGAATCGCCCGTCGCTTTGCTCTTTGATTTTGATAAAAGTCACCGACGCTGCCAAACAAAATGATGTCGCAGCGAAAATCAAGGAACGCTTCCCTGAAAGCAGTCTGACCATGACGCGCGATTTGCCAATCTTGTTTGCGCGTGGCACGCCGGCTCTGCAAGTCTTCAAAAAAGTGGTTGTCGGATTGGCAATTTCGATCAGTTTGCTGGTCATTACGTTGGCTATGTACACGACAGTGACGGAGCGCACCAAGCTGATAGGAGTGCTGAAAAGTCTTGGCGCATCGAAAGCATGGATAGTTGGCGAAGTTGAAAAAGAGGCTTTTTTGATCAGTTTGCTCGGCGTGTTACTGGGTTTTACGGTCTCTTTCGGCGGCAAATTTCTGATTGAAAACCTGACACCGCTGAAGGTTGAACTTGACGGCATCTGGTTTTTCTACGCTCTGATTTTCGGCATCACATCAGGTTTATTGGGCGCCTTGTATCCTGCACTTCGCGCCGCCAATCAAGACCCTGTGAAAGCTCTCAGCTACGAATAGTCTTTGCCATCATCCTCTTAACATCTCGATCTAACTCTTCCTCTTGCGCGCTTCATTGAAAGGCTCGGCCTGAATCTGTAATATCAGAGGTTTGAAAAAGAGCTATCATCGGAGGTCAAATATGTACTGCCCGAATTGCGGCTCAAAAAATCAAACAGACTTAAAATTTTGCACACGCTGTGGCGCGAATCTGGCTGTCGTATCTGAAGCGATAAACAGTAAGTCGGCTGATAAACTCTTATCTGATGACCCGTTGGTCGAATTGCTGAAGAAGTATTATGACGGCAAACGCAGCACCGCCGTAGGCGTTGGCTCAATGCTCATCGGGTTGACCGTGTTAGCCATTTTACTCAAACTGAATGTGCCTGAAAATTTAACCGGGGTTTTACTAAATGGGGTGGCGGCATGCGCCCTGATTTATGGCGCAATTGCCATCATCTACGGACTCGCCGGGTGGATTGAATCGAGCAGCAGCCTGAAAGCTTTAGGTTATGACAAGCCGAAAAATGCCGTGCCGAAACCGAAAAACTCCATTGCAGAATTGCCTGCCGCTTCAACAGTGATCAATGTGAAAAGCTACAACACCGATTCAATAAACGCGCCGATCAATATTGAAGATTCAACCAATGCGCCTGCAAGCGTTACCGAACAGACGACCAGACATCTTGAAGAGCAGAGTTTGCAGACTCCGCAACCCGACAAAGTTTCAAATTAGAAAGAGAATATAAACAAACACAGATGCCAAAAAGAACCGACATCAAAAAGATTTTAATCGTAGGCTCAGGACCCATCGTCATTGGTCAAGCCTGCGAGTTCGATTATTCAGGAACGCAAGCCTGTAAGGCTTTAAAGAGCGAAGGATTTGAAGTCGTCTTAATCAACTCGAACCCCGCAACAATTATGACAGACCCGGAGCTTGCCGATAGAACCTACATTGAACCGCTGACACCCGAAGCGGTTCGCGCTTGCATTGAACGCGAACGCCCGGACGCGCTATTGCCGACCGTCGGCGGACAAACCGCGTTGAACCTGGCAGTAGCTTTAGCCGATAACGGCACCCTTGAAGAATTCGGCGTCGAGTTGATCGGCGCAAAACTCGATTCCATCAATGTTGCCGAAGATCGCTTGCTGTTCAAGAGAGCGATGGAAGAAATCGGCATGGCTATGCCACGCTCAGGCTACGTCAAATCCCTCGAAGAAGCGCTCGACTTAGCAAGCTTTGTTGGCTTTCCTGCAATCATTCGCCCATCATTTACACTTGGCGGAACGGGCGGCGGCATCGCTTACAATTCCGAAGAGTACGAAGAGATGGTAGGGCGCGCACTGGCAGCTTCGCCTCTGCATGAAACCTTAATTGAGCAATCCATCATCGGCTGGAAAGAGTACGAGCTTGAGGTGATGCGCGACCTGGCAGATAACGTCGTTATCATTTGCTCGATAGAAAACTTCGACCCGATGGGCGTTCATACGGGCGATTCGATTACCGTCGCTCCGGCGCAAACCTTAACCGACCGCGAGTATCAAGTGATGCGCGACGCCGCTTTGAAAATCATTCGCCGTGTAGGCGTTGAAACCGGCGGCTCGAATATTCAATTCGCGCTCAATCCGAAAAACGGCGATATGATCGTCATCGAAATGAACCCAAGGGTCTCGCGTTCGTCGGCGCTCGCCTCGAAAGCCACAGGTTTTCCGATTGCGAAAATCGCCGCCAAACTTGCCGTCGGTTACACGCTCGATGAAATACCCAACGACATCACGCGCAAAACCCCAGCCAGTTTCGAGCCGACAATTGATTACTGCGTCGTGAAGATTCCTAAGTGGGCGTTTGAAAAATTCCCTGCCTCTGACCCGACGCTTGGCATACAGATGAAATCCGTAGGCGAAGTGATGGCGATTGGTCGCACCTTCAAAGAGGCTTTTCAAAAAGGTTTGCGCTCACTCGAAGTGCGCGGCGGTTTTCGCGTTCCCGAAAATATTGATGACGCGGAGTTGAGAAGAAGGCTCGTCGTGCCTTCGGCGGATAGAATTTACTTTATACTGCACGCGCTCACGGTCGGTTATTCCATCGAAAAAGTTCACGAATTAACCAAGATAGACCCCTGGTTTTTAGACAACCTCAAAGAGATTATCGAACGCGAACACGTGTTGAGAGAAAAACAGCTGGAGACAATTTCGCATGATGATTTGTACGATGCGAAACAGATGGGCTTTTCAGACTTGAGACTGGCGGCGCTTTTGCAAACCAATAAAGACGAACCGGTTTCAGAAAACGATGTGCGAAGCAGACGCCTTGAACTGGGCGTTCACCCTGTGTTCAAACGCGTTGACACGTGCGGCGCGGAGTTTGAATCGTTCACACCGTACCTCTATTCGACGTATGAAGACGAAGACGAAGCGGCTGTCACAGACCGCAAGAAAGTCATTATTTTAGGCTCCGGTCCCAATCGCATCGGGCAGGGAATCGAGTTCGATTATTGCTGTTGTCACGCGGCGTTTGCGCTCGGCGAAGAAGGTTACGAGAGCATCATGGTCAACTGCAATCCGGAGACGGTCTCGACCGATTATGACACCTCAGACCGTTTGTATTTCGAGCCTGTGACCTTTGAAGACGTGATGGAGATTGTCGAAAAGGAAAAACCTACAGGCGTGATCGTGCAATTCGGCGGACAGACTCCGCTCAACCTGGCGATGAAACTTTTAGGCGCGGGCGTTCCCATCATAGGCACTTCGCCAAACTTCATAGACCTGGCAGAAGACCGCGAGCGCTTCGGCAAATTGCTTACCGAGTTAAACATTCCACAACCGCCAAACGGCATAGCCACTTCGCACGAAGAAGCGCGCAATGCGGCAGCCGAGATTGGCTACCCCGTGCTCGTGCGCCCGAGTTACGTGCTTGGCGGACGGGCGATGCAAATCGTTTACGACGACACCAGCCTCGATAACTACATGACGCACGCAGTCGCCGCGTCGCCCGAGCATCCCGTGTTGATTGATTCGTTTCTTGAGAACGCCAGCGAAATTGATGTTGACGCTTTGTGTGATGGGGAGCGTGTCGTCATCGCAGGTATTCAACAACACATAGAAGAGGCGGGCATTCATTCAGGCGATTCGTCTTGCGTTCTGCCGCCTTATGGAATCAAAGATGAACACCTGGACGCGATGCGCCGCTACACGCGCGAACTGGCGCTGGCGCTCAATGTTGTAGGGCTGATGAACATTCAGTTCGCAATTTTCAATGACAAAGTTTATGTTTTGGAAGTGAATCCGCGAGCCTCACGAACAGTGCCTTTCGTATCAAAGGCGACGGGTGTTCCGCTTGCGAAGATTGCCGCGAAGTTGATGGTTGGTCGCAAGCTTTCCGAGTTTCATTTGCCTGATGAATTGAAGGTCGAACGCTTTTACATCAAAACGCCGGTCTTCCCGTTTGTGAAGTTTCTGGGCGTTGATCCGATTTTAGGACCGGAAATGCGCTCGACCGGCGAAGTGATGGGAGTGGCGGAAAACTTCGGTGGCGCATACTTGAAAGCGCAACAGGGCGCAGGAACGAAATTGCCGAGCCAGGGCGGCGTCTTTATCAGCGTCAATGACCAGGACAAACATTTTGCCGTAGAGCTTGCGCGAGGCTTGACCGAAATGGGTTTTCGACTGGTCGCAACCAGAGGCACACAACGCATCATCGAGAGCGCCGGACTCGAATGTGGTTTCGTTTATAAAGTCAACGAAGGTCGCCCGAATGTAGCCGATATGATTAAGAGTAAGCAGATCAACTTAATCATCAACACGCCGCTTGGTCGCGTATCGTTTTACGACGAACGAGCCATACGCCGCGCCGCGATGCAGTACAGCGTGCCTTGCGTAACGACGATGACAGGGGCGACGGCTACAGTTGCGGCAATCCGTGCTTTACGTGATGAAGAACTTACCGTGTGTAGCCTGCAAGAGTATCACGCGCAGGCTGCGAGTAAATGAGAAAATCTCAAAAAATGCTTTACACAAATCGAAGAAGCGTTGAAGATTCTCGGTAAGACTTCAGTACAAATAACGAAGGTAAAGATTATGAAAGCCGCTCAGAAAGCTTATGATGAAATCGTAGATATGTTTGCTAAAGGAACGACCTCAGCGGACGTGTTAGCGTTTCGTCCTTCACGTCAATCTCAACATCGCGTGCGCTATCTTTTGAGTCGCCTGAAAAGTGATGAACTGACAAAACTATAGAGGTTAAGAAAAAGATTTCTT
>JANMSG010000249.1:0-7580 GCA_031389065.1 Acidobacteriota bacterium
CATATTCGTCTATCTCTTTTTCAGCCGCTATCACCGCATCATAAGCACTTTCAGCCCGTTCGCGTGACTAACCCTGTGGACGCATCACGGCAAGGACGGCAATCTCGCGGTCTTTGTCTATAAACAATGGCTGACCATTCTTGCCAGTGTATAGGTAAAAGGGAAGGCGACCTTTTCATATTGCGTTAGGCTTCAGGTTTTAGCTGCATACTCAATGAGCTTTCCAGCATTAGCCTGTCGTTAGCGAACCTCTTTGAGGTGTTTGCTGCACATTCATTTCGAGCCACGGCGCAAGACAGCGTTGCGATGGACATAGACATCAATGGCGATGTAGCGAATGATGTGCCTTGGCCTCAACGTAGCAGGCGACGCACACGACGGACATACTGTTGAACTCGCGGAATATGTCGGTCATGCCGCCCTCACTCTAGAAGGCTGCCTCGCAAGCGTGGCACCAGGCCTGTAGATCGTTTGGGTTGCTTGAGTTCTCGACGAAGCCACCGGGAGCGCGATCCGAACCGATCAGGTGCTGGCACACAACGGCAGCTACGCGCTTGCCATGCTGCCTGCAGTCAACCATCAATGGCTCCGTTTCCTTCATGCTTCTTCCCTGCCTAACCCGGAGTTGACCTTGCCGCAAGCTCACTCGATCATAGCAACCCATGAGGTACGATTGCGGTCGAATGTAGAGTTAGGCTTTGCTGATCCTATGTTGAATACCGGCTGGCGTGCTCTGCTGCACGCCAAGGTTAGGCTGTGTCCTGGTGTCTCCACCTTGGCGTGTCCCGCACGCCCGGAGGCAAGTAATGAAACTGAATCAGGTACATGTTATTACCGCTGCCGTGGCTGGCGATTCGCAGCAAATCATCCACGCTCTCGAAGCCCGATTCACGTGCCAGATCGTTGGTGAGGTCGCTCACGCGAATCGGCGCAATCGAATCCACGACGATGGAGCCTTCTTCCATCCGGTAACGACCACCCACCTTTACATGAGGTCGCGTCCAAATGCGAATGCTGCATGTGATGCTCCCGCGCCGGACTCCCTCGCGGAGGCGTTTAGTGAACATCATATAGAACCTCACCCAATGGCAACAGGGCGTCGTAACTGATGGCTCAATGACGATCCCTTGGTACCCGCAATAACCTCATCGGCGACAGGCGCGATAAATCTCATCACTGTAGAGACGCAATTGAGCTATCGCGGTACGTCAACTGCATCTAGATTGTTTTCTCTGATCAACAATTGCTGTTCTCTCAAAGATTCTCTCTGCGGCATATCTTATCCTTTCACCAGCATTGACGCAAAACGCTGGTAATCCATTTCAAAAAAAGCCCGACCATCTTTCAGACCGGGCTAAGGCTCCCTTGCGCTCGTTCAACGCTTTAGCTTCAACTCAACACCTCTAGCAGACGATGAGGGAGGCGGGAGCCAACTGAAAATCTACCGCCTAGGCTATCAAAAGTGCTACCCCCTATTTATAAACACAGAAGAGAGAATAAAGGGTGGCGTTTTTGATAGCCTATGAAAAATAGGGCACAGTTAGGGCACAGTTACGTGCAAATTGTGAAAGGCTTTCTCGTTAAATATTGAGCTAAATAGTGAAAGTAGAACGCGGGAAAAGTGAATGTTTACGTCAGAGGTAATGTTCCTACTGCCGTAAACAAGATTTTCAAATAACTTATTCTGTTTGTCTTTATAGTGTCATTGACTCGTCACAGAGCTTTAGCGGGTCTTGCGCCTCTTTTTTATCTTTGCCTTACGCAATCTGTCAGTTGCCTTCTGACAAGTTTTGCTACCCATATAGGTGAGAACGTCTGAGCTTCAATCAAACACACCAGTTACGAGCAGCAAAAGGATTGGCATACCTCTTGCCTATACAATCAGCGTAGCTTTAATAAAAAACTAATGGATAGGGGAACGGGGGCTTCGCTGTTCATTTGCAATTCTAAAGAAGCGACAAAAAAACTGAGGGGTAAGGCAACTGTCTTACCCTTTTTGTTTTATATGGGTCTGTGTCCTAAATTTGGGGTGTTCATCAGCTTGTCGAGCGTTGGCGCACACGTCCTTCGAATTTTCCCTGGCTATCTTATGCAACCGTCCGATGAAGTAAGCCGCTGCCTTTTCTTATGTGTCGTAGAGACCGAATTTTGCGCGCTTTGATTTCTGCACAGACCAGAAAGCGCCGCCAATATCCGCAAGCTCTTGATGAATAACATGTGGCGAACTTTTCATATTGCGTTAGGCGATTCTTCTGATGGCGGAAACACTATCGAATTCCTCTTCAGGGAAATGTTCTCTAAGAGATTCAATCGTTGCGTACCCCCATGACACGGCTCCAAAAGCAATTTTTTCTTTACGCGCCGCCGCCAGATCGGTGACTTGATCGCCGATATAGATTACTTCGCGACCTGGAATGCCAGTCTTTTTGAGCACCTTCTGTATTCTGGCTGGTTTGCCAAAAATCGACATTCCGCACTCAAATTGGCTGATCAGCTTCGTATTTGCAGGTCCCAGAATCTGACTTATATTGTCGTAGGAGTTTGATGAAACGATTGCAAGAGTAACTCCTGTATTCGCCAAATGAAGCAGCAGGTCATCAATATGTTCAAACAGCGAGATGCTTGCCGCATTTTGCCTCATAAGAGAGATAAAATTTTTTGCAACAAAAGGGAGTTTCCAGGCGGGCATCCCTACCAGTTCCATCATCTGCCTGGCGTTGTAGTGCCTAAAAGTAGGCACCAAATCCGGATCGATTCCCTTGAAACCATGTTGTTCGGCGAGTTGGTTGAATACTCGAATAAAGAAGGGAAACGAGTCCGCTAAAGTTCCATCGAAGTCAAAAATTGCCAGTCTATATTTCCTGCGCATGAATTGCCTAACGGGGTCGTGTCAGCGCCTCACGCTCTGCATCAGCGGACGTGCGCCCTCGGCTGCACCCCGTAGTTGGGCACCAGCAGTTTGTCGCAGAGTCTTCCGACGCCCGAATAAAATGTGGTAGACGGCGACTGATTGGATGAGAAGGGTTCGGCTACTTCTTCTTGGAATCCTTCGCAGCGTTCTTTGCCGAATCCTTCTTCGGCTTCTTGGTCTCTTTCTTTTGACTGCCCTTACCTTTTGCCATAATTTTCTCCTAGTGTTCGGTTTTACTATCCTCTGCTCTTGAATAAAAAGCAGGCTCGCAACGAATTGCGAATGATAAAACAGCCGCAATCATACGCCTCAACATTTGCACTATCAAGCTCAAAAGCAAAAGAAAAATCCGCCCATTACAGCCGGGATCAAGTTCTTGTAGCAAGCCGGAAATTGACTTGGCGCGAATTTCAAGAGTCGGGCGATCAGGACGTATTTCAAGTGGCATAAGCGCACACAAATCTTTTACTCTGCGGCGAAGTTCTATTTTTACTGTGCATATCTGCAGACGGCTAGATGATCTTCGCCAGACGTCGAACGCCTTCTTGAATCTTGCGCTCGCTGAGGCTAGCGTAACCTAAAACGAACTCGTCGCGTCTGCCACCCTTTAAGTAGTACAGATTCGCGCTGACCAATCCTACGCCTTCTTCGCGAGCCCTGTGCACCAACTCTTCGTCGCCGAGTTTCGTTTGCAGTCGCACCATCAAGTGCATCCCTGCGTTCTCACCTAAAATCTGCACACGCGCTCCGAGATGATATTTCAAGGCTCGCACCAACGTCTGTCGCCTCTTATCATAAAGCGTTCGCATCCGTCGCAAGTGTCTTTCGAGATGACCTTCGTTGATAAAATCGGTCAACACTCTCTGCTCTAAAATAGGCGTTTGCCGATCCGCCAACCATTTGGCCCGCGCAAACACTCGCGCCAGATGTTCAGGTACTACCATGTAACCGACGCGCAAGGCGGGGAATAATACTTTGGAAAAAGTCCCCACATAAATCACCGAATGGCTCTCGGCCAAGCCTTGCAACGCAGGGATCGGACGACTGCAATAGCGAAACTCGCTATCGTAATCGTCTTCGATAACGAGCGCCTCAGTCTGTTCCGCCCAAGCCAGCAACTCCAGACGTCTGGGCAAAGACAGTACCGCGCCGGTTGGAAATTGATGCGAAGGCGTAACGTAAACCAATTTCGGTTTCGCCGCCACATACGAAGCTAACTTTTCAACTACGATTCCATATTCATCAACAGCCATAGGCAGAAGCTTTGCGCCTTGCGCCAGAAAAGCTCGCCGTGCTCCCAGATAGCCGGGATTTTCCAAAGCCACGGCGTCACCCCTGTCAATCAAAACCTGCGTGACTAAATCGAGGGCTTGTTGCGAACCGTTGACGATGATGATTTGGTCTGCCTGGCAATTGACAGCCCGCGCACGCGTCACATACTTCGTGATCGCCTGCCGCAAAGGCTCGTAACCTTGCGCCCCATCAGCGTAATCCAACATCCTGGTGTTGCAGGTTCTGTAGTGGCGCAAAAACAAGCGCCGCCACAAGCGCAAAGGAAATTCATCGAGCGCCGGTCTGCCGCTCTTAAAATTGATCGCGACTTCATGTTCGGGCGGTTCAAAGGGCTCTGCATCATTCAAGCTTTCGCCATACGCAGACATTCGCACAGACTTTGGTTTGGCTCGCGGCTTTTGCACAGCCGTTTTCAAGGGCGTCGTTTGCAACCAATCATCAGGCAATTGATGACACACAGTGGTGCCTGAGCCGATCGCCGCTTGCAGATAGCCTTCGCTGATGAGCTGGTCATAACTCTGCGTAACCGTAGTGCGCGAAACATGTAACGACTCGGCCAGCGTGCGAGTTGAAGGCACGCGCGCGCCCGCTGCCAAACGTCCGGCGAGTATGGATTGTCGCAGTTCGTCATAGAGTTGACGATGCAGAGGAGATTTCGAGCGATTGTCTAAAGTGATTGCCAGTTCCATAATTGCTCTCCAAAAAGTGGACTGCTATATTAACACTAAATTGGCTATTGTCTAAGTCCACTTTTAATGGTACTTTTTGCCCGATTGATCGCTAGAGATAGAAATTATGGAAAAATTTATCGCCACAGAAAAAACCACCGTTAAACGATTGCCAAAACGTGGAGAATACGACCGCGCTGCGGTTTATCAAATTCTCGACGAAGCCTTCCTGTGTCATGTAGGCTTTGCTGTTGACGGACAGCCCTTTGTCATTCCAACAGGCTATGCGCGAATTGCCGACAAACTATACATACACGGTTCACCGGCGAGTCGTATGCTGCGCTCGCTTGCCGAAAGTATTGAGGTTTGTGTAACGGTGACTTTGCTTGACGGCTTGGTGCTGGCGCGTTCGGCGTTTCATCATTCCATGAACTATCGCTCGGTGGTCGTAATAGGCAAAGCAACGGTTGTGGAAAGCCATGAGGAAAAATTCGCGGCGCTAAAAGCCTTCACCAATCACGTGATTCCTAACCGTTGGATCGAAGTGCGCGAACCGAACGAGCGAGAGATAAAAGGCACTCTGGTGCTCGAACTTCCGCTCGTTGAAGTCTCCGCCAAAGTCCGCACAGGACCGCCGATTGATGACGAAGAAGATTACGGCATCCCGGTTTGGGCGGGCGTGCTTCCCTTGCAAATGACACCTTCTGCACCGGTTAAAGACGAACTTATGCCTGCGGATATTGAATTGCCCGATTACGTTTTGAATTATTCAAGACAAGCAAAAGGAGAACCCCAATGACTCGCGATGAAAGAAATGAATTGATAGCTGACTATGCTGCTGGTTATGACGAAGTAATCAGAAGTTTAAACAATTTTCCCGCAGATTCTTTATCGGCGCACCCTCTGCCGGACAAATGGAGCGCGGTCGAAATCATTCATCACCTTGCAGACAGCGAGATGACCAGCGCCTTGCGATTGCGGAAACTGCTCACCGAAGAGTATCCAATTATCCACGGTTACGACGAAGCACTTTATGCAAAACGCTTGAACTATAACGAGCGGGATATTGCTCCGGCGCTCGAAGCCTTTCGCGCCGCCCGTTCGACAACGGTGCAGCTGCTCAAGCAACTCTGCGAAGAAGATTGGCAGCGTCAAGGCTGGCACACGGAAAGCGGGCTTTATTCAGTTGAAAAATGGCTCAGGATTTACGCGGCTCACGCGCACAATCACGCTTCGCAAATTCGTCGTTTGCGCGAAGTGTTGTAAGTTTTCTTGATACAGGAAATCCAGACTGGGAATGTGTATGGTCACGTTCCCAGTCTTCGTCGCATATGAATAAAAGAATACAAATCGCTGAACAAGAACATGAAATTTTGAGTTGTTATCCGGTGATGGCAGAATTGCGCCCGCATATACAAGCGGAAGAATTTCTTCAAAGGGTAAAAAAGCAACGTGATATCGCCAACTTCAGGTTAGCTTTCTTATTCGATGAAGAAGTGAAAGCTGTAGCAGGTTTTCGCCTTTCTGAATGTCTGGCATCGGGAAAGTTTCTCTACGTTGATGATCTGGTTTCTAAATCCACAGATCGATCGAAAGGCTATGGAGGAGAATTATTCGACTGGCTGGTTGAATACGCGAAGCGAGAAGAATGTAACGAATTTCAGCTCGATTCCAGAGTACAAAGATTTGCTGCTCATAGATTTTATTTGAAGAAAAGGATGATTATAGAGGCTCATCATTTTACTCTGAATTTAGGTGCACAATCGCCTCTTACAATTTAATCTCTACCCGCTCGCCCAAAAACCTGGGTTGTGTCTTTAGCAGGTAAAGATCCATTGCGGCTTTAACTCTGGCTCCGATTTCTCTCCATCTGGTATTCGCCGACAATTCAAAGGGCACTTCTTCTGAAGAAAAAGCTACCGCGTCAACACCATAATGATTACAGATGAACAGTGCGCGATTGACATGGAAGTCATCCGTGATGATCGTTGCTTTGTCCAAACCAAATACTTCTTTCGCCCGCACGATAGAATCGAGCGTTCTGAATCCCGCGTAGTCCAAAGTGATTGCTGATTCCGGCACTCCCAATTTCAACAGGGCTTCTTTCATATTGGTAGGTTCGTCGTAACCTTTCGTGTGATTGTCACCGCTCACCAACAAATGTTTTACTTTGCCTTCTTGATAAAGATAAGCTGCCGCTTCGATGCGCGCTTTGAAGTGCGGATTGACATAGCCTCTGCCAAGCCAGGGGGCTGTCCCAAGCACTAGACCCACATCGTTTTCAGGCAATGCGCTCGCAGTCTTGAAGACTCGCGCATGCGTGCTTTTTAAAACCCAGAGGTTTATCAAACAAACCACCAAAACAGGTGTAAGCAGTAAAAACAAAACCGTAGTTTTAGGATTCGCCTTCGCTTTTCTAATCAATGAACGAATCATTCTTTTCATAAGGTCTTCTCACCCATAAATCTCCCACAACTATTTTCTCGCGCCACCGAATCATCGCACTACTGTTTGCTTGTCATCATTCAAACACCACAAATTGTTTGCCGTAAGATTAACGACGCCCAACCAAAAATCTATGCCATTCGTGTCAATGAAATCTTTCCTGCCTGATAAAACTTCTTCGCCAAATTCAGTAATTTGAAGCGATGCTTGAATAAAGGCTCCAGATTTAATCATACTGTCTAAATCTTCAACGCCTGGCGTAA
>JANMSG010000031.1:0-2831 GCA_031389065.1 Acidobacteriota bacterium
TTCGTACGCCGCACCCGGTCGCTACCGCTTCCGGTTCTGACTTTTCACGACAAACTTCAGTTTGTCGCACTTCCATAACAAACAATGATCTGGAAACCAATCTAACCACCCGCATTCAACGATCTGTTCTACTGAAAAAGCTATCAAGCCACAAACATTTATTTCAGGCGCAATGCCGGATCGCCAAAAAGAATCCAGCTTCTGCGAATGTCGCTGTCTTGAATAACTGCTTTGGCTTGTGCCGCCGCTTCGCCGAGGGTTATTGATGAAGCCCCTGTTTTGCTTAGACTATTGTTAAACAGCAATTGATGGAATCTTTGATTCATCGAAGCTTGTTCTTGTGGAAAAGTTAACGCCGAAGAAGCCCAAACTGCTATGGCTCCACCGTTCTCCGCTTTCATCAACGCCTCGCCGAGACTATCCAAAACCGGATCTTGAAAATAGCCGTTTAAGCAAGAGGTCATGACGAAGACTGTGAGCTTCGAGCCATTGGTCAAATTCCTTGCATCTGCTCCTGTCAAAAGGTTACCAGCCCACAAATCAACAGAGCCATGTCCAGCATAATTTACAATCTTCTGCCCTTGATTCAACAGGTCCAGTACCTTAGCTTTTGCCGCAGCAGTGCCCATCTGACCTCGAAAAACCGTTTCAACTTTGAAAGCCGTAGGGAGCAATTGTTTCAGGCCCAGCATCTCATCTTCAAAGTTGTACCCGTTGTTTTGGTCTGCAACCAACATTACTGAATCGTTGTTTGAAGATCGTTCGTAGCTTATGATTTTACTAACGAACAAAGACATCTCCTGCGAAGTGCGCGCAGGCAGACGACCCGTCGCAATATCTGCGATGCCGTCCTCATCGAAATCTGATAACCAATCGTCGCTTGCCGATTCGAGAAATACCGTGTCAATCAATTTAGTTGGCACGATGTCGAAATTGCCGCGTTGTAAGTAGTCTTTCGGGTCGAATGTCGCGTCCGCCGCAAGTAACAAAAAGGCGGGCGATTTCTTCCAATTGCTTCGTGTATAGCTTAGAAAATCACGAACAGCATGCGGCGTCTTTTGCCCGAAACTGAATTCGTCGTAAATGTTCTCAATGTCAACAACAGCGACACTCAAACCTTGCGATTCGCGCAGAGAGATGAGCGGTTTCAAACTATCAATGAAACTTCTGCGAGTAATGATTAGGTAATCGGCTCTTTGATTCTTGTCGCGCAGGCTTGATGGTTGCTTGAGCGAGGCAAGCGGCGTTTTGGTCTGCCCTATGGCGAAAGCAAGCAGGTTTCTGAGTCCATGGTCAGGCGCATTGAAAGTGATGCGATAAGCTGTGCCGCTGGGCTCAACAGTCCCTTTTATTTGTTGAGGGGAGTTTTGATTGGTTACGTCAAAAACTTGAATTCCCTTATTGCTGAACCCATCAAGGGTTACGCGGTCTGCGCCGTTGGCTGTGAAACGCAGGGCATCGTTTTCGACAGTGTATTTGTGTTGGTAAGTCAGTCGCAGAAAATCAACCAAACTAATGTCAGTTGTGCCGCCGAGTGGAATCAATCTCACAGTATTTTGCCCTTCTCTTAACAACGATTGAGCAAGCGAAAATTTTGCATAGCCTTCCTCTTGCCATTCATAATCAATGATGCCTAACTCGACATCGTTCAAAAGAACTTGAACGCTATGCTGAATGAGGGTAACGCCTTGCAAGTTTACTTCAAGAATTGCCTCGTCTTTTAAAGATTGCGCGAGGTTTGTCACATTGAGCGTTTGGTCAAGCGGATTGCGGGCAATGACAGCGCCGAAGAAGTTCTCTTTCGCGCCGTTCTTCAAAGAAGAGAAGTAAATCGTGCGGTCTTTGCGTTGGACCGTATAGGCAAAACTCGTAGGTGATGAATTGCCTGACAAGCCTGTGGCTTCGACAATGCGACGACCGGATTGTGAGTCGGCAACCAGATAATAGGTGCGTGACTTTGAGAAGGGTGTGTCCAACCCTACACCATAAAATTCTATGGCATCGGTTGCGGCAAATTTGCCGTCTCTTTCGCCTGTCACTTTAATGGGCACTTCTTGACCATCAACAAAAAGCTGCAAGAATCGCCGTCCTGGGTTGAGATTAAATCCCGCCGCGACCAGTTCAGGTTGCGTGATGCGATACCATCCCTCTTGATTGACAGAGAGTTTAGCGGTCATTTGCGAAGTGATGCCGCCTTGCACTTCGATTCTTGCAGGAGTAAGTTTCGCCATCCGTGCAGTGGTTTCGAGTTGCGCGCCTTGATAGTTTTGACTCGCGCTATCCTCGTTTTGATTCATCTCGCTCATCATCATTGAAGGTTCTCTATCTTGCGCAGAGAATTGTTTGATGGCATTCGATGAATCGGCATAGATGGGACCATACATTTGTGTCGTGCCATTGAGGTCAACCTCTTCGATGAAGTAGCGTGTGTCTGAGCCGAGGGGTTTCGGATCGCGCCAGGCGTAATTTCTTCCTGCCCTGAGAATCGTATTTGCGCCAGCGAAGATCGCTGACCCGGCGATTAAATCTGTAGTCACACGATTGAGTTTGCCGCCATCTTCACGATAGACATAGAAACCGAGACTCGCGACTTCCATGCCGGTCTGCCATTGCACGAGCGTCCCGCCACTGGTGTTATTGGATTTGATGTAGTGGTTTGCTTTGCCTGAAACAAAATCAATGTCTGTGACGCCGCTTCCTGTAATTGTTATGTCATCAATGCCAACCCATTCATCGTCACCAACAGCATCTGAAGTGATGATTCGGACTTGAACTATAGGTTGATTGCTCGCAGAGGTAGGCAGTGTTGCAATAACGGGAGTGACCAAAGT
>JANMSG010000376.1:0-4563 GCA_031389065.1 Acidobacteriota bacterium
AATTTCAATTTGCGCTCCAAACTCTTTCAACAGTAACTCTGAATGGTTGCGCGATTGAGCGGGTTCCGTGACAGAGGTAATGCCTTCGGCAAACATCCCTGCAAACATCACGCAAGTTTTCACTTGAGCGCTTGCGACACGACTTGCATAATCGATCGCTCGCAGAGGCGCCCCCTGGATCGTGATTGGTGCGAAATTCCCATCGCGCCCGAAGACTTTCGCACCCATCAAGGTGAGCGGTTCAATGATGCGAGCCATCGGTCTTCGACGTATGCTTGCGTCACCGTCCACCTCTGAAACGAAATTCTGTCCGGCAAGCATTCCGCTGATCATTCGAATGGTTGAGCCGGAATTGCCGACGAAAAGTTTTGCAGGAATATCTGGCGGCTGGTATCCGGAAAGACCTCTGCCGTAAATGATTATCTTGCTGCTGTGGTTTTCGACGCCAATCCCCAGACGCTTCACACAATCGAGCGTTGCGTGGCAGTCTGCGCTTGAGGCAAATCCGCTAATTGTTGATGCGCCGTTTGCGATGGATGCAAGCATTGCGACGCGATGAGAAATAGATTTATCCCCTGGTACACGAAGCGTTCCAGAGACCGACGAGAGACCGTTAATTCTAATGTTTCTTGACATGGTAACTTTGGCTATGTTACACAAAGACGCGCTTCGTTGACTACCCGGTTTGAGAATTTAAGAGGGGCTTTAACTGAATGACAGAGACTTTAGAGCTATCAATCGAGAGCAAAATAGAATTCGTTGACATGGTAAGTTCTGTTGTTAAAAGCGTTTCAAGCAAGATGGGATTTGAAGAAGACGATATCAATTGGATCGAACTGGCGGTTCACGAAGCAGTTATAAATGCAATCACTCACGGCAACAAACACGCGGCGGACAAACAAGTAGATGTGAAGTTCGTTCTGGAACAAGATGTTTTAACCATCTATGTCAGAGACCAAGGCGAAGGTTTTGACCCGAATCAATTGCCTGACCCGACTGATGCTGATAATTTGCTCAAGCCAAGTGGTCGTGGAATTTTTTATATGCGCACATTCATGGATGAAGTAGAGCATTCATCACACCCAGAAGGTGGCAGTGTCGTGCGTTTGACTAAGCGGAAGCGCCAAGATCAATAGTTTATTAAAGGAGATTTAAAATGGCTCAACTTAACATCAATAAACGCGAAGCAGGTGATGTAACAATTCTTGATTTGTCCGGGAAAATCACCATAGGCGAAGGCAGCGTACAACTGCGCGAAACTGTCCGTCAATTGTTGGACGACGGCAAGAAAAAAATATTGCTCAATTTAGGCGACGTTTCCTATGTTGATAGCTCTGGCATAGGCGAGTTGGTCAGTTCTTATACGACAGCAAACAAGAGCGAAGGACAATTGAAACTTCTCAATTTAACCAAGAAAATTCAAGACTTGCTGGCAATCACAAAATTGCTTACCGTTTTTGAAATTCACGAAAACGAAGTCTCCGCCTTAACCAGCTTCAAATAAAACCACAAAGCGTGTCGATAAATTAAAAAAGGCGCGGTCTTCCTTAAGAAGAAGCTCGCGCCTTTTTTATTGAGAAGTAAATGCTGCAAATATATAAAACCTATCGCCTGATTTTTGCTGCTACCTGCGCAGCTCTCCTGCTCACAAATGTTTCCCTGGCTCAAGGTGAAAATCATTCATCAAAGACCTGGGCTGTCGTCATAGGCATATCAAAATATCCGAAATTGCCCGAGAATCAACAATTATTGTATGCTGACAAAGACGCCACAGCTTTTGCCGCCGCAATGAAAAAAATGAGCGGCGGTAATGTCCGTTTGCTGGTCAACCAAGAGGCAACGGCAGAAGCAATCAAAGAATCCATAGGCAATTGGCTGGCACGTTCAGCTACAGAAAATGACACCGTAACCATTTATTTTTCGGGACACGGAATTGTCGAAACGGAGTACGGCGAAGCTTATTTGTTGGCGTATGATTCCGATCAAAAAAATCCCTACGCCTCGGGCGTGTCGCTCAGAGAGTTGAGCTATGCGATTAGTCGCCGGGTCAAAGCAAACCGCATATTGATTATCGCTGACGCTGTGCGTAGAGATTTTTTTGATACAGAGATCGTCGGTGATGCACCTTCAAAAATCTTCACAGCTGGCTTCAATCAATTGTCACAATGGCGGGCAGGAATTGCGACAATTCTGGCAAACAGCGCCGGAGAATATTCCCGCGAAGGGCAGAAGTGGGATTCACACGGTGTCTTTACCAAACACCTGGTTGACGCAATAAATATTGGCGTTGATTTGAATGCAGACCGGATGAGTGACGCAGAAGAAATTTTTACCTCGATTTCAGCCCGCGTTTTAAAAGAGACTTCAAAAAAACAACGCCCCTCGAAATCTGGAACTACGCTGGCGCAAATCCGCTTGGCGAGCAAGGACTTGGTTGTAGCAACATCAGTGTCAACACCTGTTGAGACGCAACCTTCGGCAAGCCTTGCAAATCCTTCGCCGTCCAATGAAGCGATCAATGTTGCAAAGACTGCTGAACCGCCTGTTGTTTCTAAACCGCTTGAATCAACGCCCGCGAGAATCAAGCAAGCAGCGCCGCCAGCGGTTTCGCCAAAGCCATCTCAAACCACTGCGGAAACAGTTGTAGTTGAAGCAGCCAAACCAACAGCACAAATCGCGAATGCAAATAAGGGTGAAACCTCTAAACCGAATCAGCCAATCGCCAGCGCGAAGAAACCTGATGACCCAATACCCGCGACCCCGTCGATAAAGTCGAATAAAGTGGAGACCACGAAGACGAACCCGCCGATTTCCAATAATGTTGAAACCCCTAAAACAACTGCGCCGATTGTAAACAAAGGTGATACGGCAAAAACAACTGCGTCGAATGTTGCTCCGAAAACATCACCTACCGCAAAGCCTGTTCAACCTACAAATTCGAATAACGAACTACGAGCTACGAACTCCACAAACGTAACAAATGCTGAACCAGTCGCTTTGCCTGTTCCTGTAAAACCGAAACCTGTGCCGCCTACGGTTATAACGGTTCCGGCGACAGCGACGAATCCGCCGGTTGAAAAATCTACGGCTACGATTCCAGTCAATATCTCTTCACCTGCACCATCGCCGCTCGTGCTGGAGCTTGAAGCGGCAATTTCCGTAGGCAGATTGATTGAGCCAAAGGGCACTAGCGCCTGGGATACGTACCAACAATTGAATCAACAACCTGGAATGGCTGCGGAAGCGGCGCGTTTGAAAACACGTTTAGCAGATGCTCTATACAACACCGGCAAAGGGATCGTAAACAATGATTTGCGGAGCGATAACATCGCAGACAAAGTTGACGACTTCAAACGCGCCGGACAGATGCTTGCAAAAGCCAAGACGCTTGCGCCTGAAAAAACAGAGATCGCTGCGCTAGAAAAATTGAGCGCTGCGGCGGCGCTCATCTCTCTCCAATTTTTCGATGAAGCGGAAAAGGCTTTGCTGCAATTGCCTAAAATGGCTGCGACAGAAAACGCGTTAGGCATTGTTTTCGCTGGCAAGCTCGACAATTGGAAAGCCGAACGCGCCTTCAAAAATGCCATAGAATTGGATCAGACTGCTGCCGCGCCGCATTACAACTTAGGTTTATTATATCGTTCGCAAAAGAACGAAGCCGCGCTTGCAGAGTTTGAAAAAACTGCGCAACTTGATGCGAAGAACTACGCCGCATTCTTAGCCGTAGGCGATGAATACTTCGGTCAAAATAAATGGCAACAAGCCGCCGAAGCCTATCGCAAAGCCGTTGCCTTGCGTCCTTACGACGACAACTTGCACACCAAGTTAGGTCACGCGCTCTACAGTCAAGGCTTGCGTGACGAAGCCAATAAGGAATATCAAAAAGCCAAAGAGATACGCAGCAAACAGTAGGCAAAGTCGTTAAAGAATGAAAGTATGAACGCTGAACGATGAACGATGAACTGTCAGAAATTCATCATTCAACGATCAGCGTTCATACTTTCCGATCTGTTCTGCGTTCAGCGTTCAGCGTTCATACTTTCTGATTTAATTCGCGCAGAATCTCTTCGCGGTGCTCATCCAGTCGCGGCGCGAGGCGGCGCACGACGCCGGGTGTGCGAGAGAAGCGCACAGGAATGCCAAGCTGTCGAATCTCGCCTTCCGACGGGTGCTGGCAGCGCTCAAAGAAGCCTGTTTGTTGTAAATGTTCGTCCTTGAGCAAATCTTCGGGCGACAGAACGGGCGACATAGGGATGTCACCGTCCTTGAGCAAGTCTATCCATTCCGCCGTCGTCCGTTGGGTCATGGCATCGGCGACAATCTGGTACAGTTCATTGATGTGCTCACTCCGTGTGGGCGGGTCGGTCACGCGTGGGTCTGTGACCAAGTCAGTTCTGCCAACAGCTTCGAAGAAGCGAACCCACTGCGGCGTAGTGTAGGGCAGCAGGCTCAAATAGCCATCCTTTGTGCGATAAGGTTTGCGGTTGGGCGAGAGAATCCGCTCATAACGCATACTGCCCTGCGGTGGGCAGAAGGTCTCGCCCGCCAGGTGTTCGATCAAAG
>JANMSG010000434.1:0-10795 GCA_031389065.1 Acidobacteriota bacterium
GATTCTATCCCAACCAAACTGATTTAACCTTTTCGCGCTCCGGAAAACAGATTTATGTTGCCCTACAGGATCGTTTGCGCATCTTCGAGGTGCCTACGCTGCGGCTGATTAGCGAAGAATTGCTTCCCAGTGCACTAGCCCCAGGGCTGGGATTTACTCATTCCATCATGTCATTTGGTAGTCCGGGTAAGATTCTTGGCGCCTGGGATGGCAATTTGATTGGGATTTTCGATACTCCGATTGATGAGAGTGATTTTTGCATTCAAGATGAATCATCCGGCGATGTTTTGCGAATCAACGCCCTGACAGGCGCTTATCAAGTAACCCGATGCAGCAACGGCTTTACTCTAAACGGCACTGCGAGAGTGACCAGGAGAGGCTGCCTGCTCACCATTCAAGACTTTTCAACTGACCGCAGAGTCGTGGCGCAAGTAGATTCCTGTCAGAACCGGGCGACTGCATCTATTCAAATCTTTATGTCAAGAACTACATTTACCATGATTGACTTGAATATCATCAATAACTATTGTCAGTGCCCGAATAGAAATTGAAGCTGAGCAACCTGACGGGGCAGTCACTCTCAATCAATCTGCCGCGCCAACATCAAGCAGTCGCTGCCCGAACCTGCTTGATGTTGGAAGGCTCCGTCAGTTTAGTGAGGAAGCTATCAGCCTAATGCAATATGAAAAGGTCGCACCTTTAGTGATATTTTGGGATCGTCAATTTTGCAAGCTCCAATAAGTTTCTATCCCCTAATAGCCACATAGTGCTATCGTTCTTTCAGCAACCGCTAGAGTTGCACTCTCTTTATTCTTTCAAACTCTTACAACCCATCTTTCAATTGATTCCCTTACACAAAACGCGCGTCTTTACTTATTCACGCGGGCTAGTGGCTCGAACTTCTGGATTACGTTTCCAGGTGCGAATAGACTGGCGCGCTTCTGAAGCTTGATTCATTCCGTCAGCCAATTAAAGACAAAGCAGGCGCGACAGATTGCTGCAAAGCGACCGCAAGACCTGAAACTATTTTACAGGCGAGACCGTAAAGGGTTGAAAAGAATTATAAGATAGAGTAGGCGATAAGGACATTTCATTTGTCCGCAAACGAGCTTACGGTTTAGACTGAAAAAAAAATAAACTTTTCGACTCAGGAGGTTGGCGTTATGCGTTTGATAAAAAAAGGGTTTCTGCTGTTCTTTCTGGTGTCCGTAGCGGTAGCGGTTGCGGCACAATCACAGGAGCCGCCGCTTTCGGACTCCAGGCTTACGGTTCATACACTCGTTCGTGAAGATATTTTCGCGGGCTGGTTGGCTGATGACATGGAACGTTTCTCCAGAGGGGAAAAGAATATTCAACTCTTACTCGAAAAACGTCCCGCCGAAAAAGCAGACCTGCTTGCCTGGAAAGGCGGCGTGGCTCTATACCACGCGGTGCGCGCTCACGAAAACAAGAAAACCGAAGAGTTTCAAAAGTACTATGGTCAGGCGCTCGATCATTTCGCTCAGGCTCGCCAACTCAACCCGCAAGGCGGGGGTGGAGTCGGTGCAGTTACAGGAGGCAGTTACGTGCTTTTAGCCGACCGCCTGCCGAAGGAAAATCGCGCTGCCGCCTGGGCTGAAGCCTACGATGCCTATCGCGCGCTATGGAAACAGCAGGGCAACATTATTAGCAAGCTACCTGTACATCTTCGCGGCGAACTTCTGGGAGGTCTGGCGCAAACGGCTCAGCGCACAGGTCGCACACAGGAGGCGGCGGAGTATGTGGATAAGATATTGGAAGTCATGCCCGACACACCTTATGAATCTGTCGCCAAGAAATGGAAAGCCAATCCGGCGTCGGCAGCCAGTGTCGGCATCACCTGTTTAAACTGTCACGAAGGCGGACGCCTTAACGCCCGCATCACTTCGCTGAATGCCAAATAACAGGTTTGCACTGTGCCATAGGTATTGAAATCGTAACCGCGCCTGAGAGTACAATAGCATGTGAGAACAATGTATTCGCGGCGAACTGTAGCAGCCTTGTACGGGCGGTCGTCTCTGACCGCCCCTCTTTGAAAGCCAGGTGCTTTAGAGTTTGTGATTTTCATTAAGGGGCGCACACGGAGGTACGCCCGTACAAGGCTTTTAATTTTTCTTGTTTGCTGAAATCTTTTTCTTACCGTCTATAAAAAAGTTCTTGATGAGGAGTTTGCGAGAAGGTTTCTGTCTTGGTAACCTCCATATCCTAAATTTAATCTAACCAAAGGATGAGGCGATGAAGAAATATTTGACCATTGTTTGCCTGATACTTTTTCTATTTACCCTGGACGCCAAAGGCGCACCCCTTGCGGATTTTGAAAGCACGGTTACACATGGCTATGCCAATAATAACGGCGTGAAAATTCACTATGCCAGCGCCGGTCAAGGACCCCTGATCGTCATGATTCATGGCTTCCCGGATTACTGGTACACCTGGCGCGACCAGATGCAAGCGCTTTCTCCCAATTATCAAGTCGTGGCCATAGACCAGCGCGGCTACAATCTCAGCGATAAGCCGAAAGGCGTAGAAAACTACGACATGAAACTGCTGGTCAGCGATGTTGTCGCGGTCATCAAACACCTTGGCAAAGATAAAGCGATTATCGTAGGACACGACTGGGGTGGGATTGTCGCCTGGACCTTCGCCATGAGCCTGCCACAGATGACAGAGAAACTGGTGATTCTCAACTTGCCACATCCACGTGGCTTGTCGCGCGAATTGGCTAACAATCCTCAGCAACAAAAAAACAGTTCTTACGCAAGGATGTTTCAACAAGAAGGAGCAGAAAAACAACTGACCGCAGAAGGGCTGGCGCGCTGGGTCAAAGACCCGAAAGCGAAAGAAAAATATATTGAAGCCTTTAAGCGTTCGGACTTCGAGGCGATGCTCAACTACTACAAGCGCAATTACCCCAGAGAGCCTTATAAAGAAGATACCTCGCCTGTCGTCAAGGTGAAGATGCCCGTTTTGTTGATTCACGGGTTGGATGACACAGCCTTGTTAGCCGGAGCCTTGAATAACACCTGGGACTGGATCGAAAAGGATTTAACCCTGGTGACGATTCCCGGAGCCGGTCACTTCGTGCAACAGGATGCTTCTGAATTGGTCACCAGAAGCATAAAAATGTGGCTTGCAAGATAAGTAGAAAGTATAAGAAAAAGCCGTGAGCCTCAGGACGTCTTTTGCAGGCGTCCTGATATTTTTAGGCTTCATCTGCGTCATTAATACTTTGAGTATTGCCTGTCAACCACCGCGCCCTAAAGATATGCAGCTTGTTTTCGACCCTCGCAAGATGATTCGCATCAGGTATTAGGTGTTTAGAGGTATTGCATAAAATGAGTTTTGATTCGGTTGTTCAATTGATGTCTTCAGAATTCGACTCCGAATCGGCTGCTGGATTTCCGCGTGTCTTACATATACCTGACACCCAAGTGCACCTCTTCATCGAAGTCTGGAAAACCTTGACCTCTGGAGAGCGGGCGCAAATGAAGTTCGCCGTGGCCTATCAAGCCGCTGCTTTTCTCCTCTTGAGCGATGATTCTCCACAGATGCGGGACCCAAGAGTATTAGCAACCAATCGGTGGTTCGCTGATAAAAAACTTGCTCTCGCTGGCGACTCACGGTTTGTCAATGTACGGTCAACACATCTCATGTTCAATATGAGAGACTGGTTGCCGGAGTGGATGCAAGCCCAATGCAACGCTGCGATTGAGCACGATTCCATCCTTGATGTAATACCTGCCAAAGCTAAGGAGATTCGCAAAGAACTGCGACAGCTTTTGTTAAATCGTTATGGGGCAAAGGCAGAAAATCTCGGAGGCGGTGAGTGGGAATACTCAGGCACACTGAATGGAAAGTTAATAGAGATCAATATTGATTTTGGAGGCAAGGGGGATCAGTTGCGATACGGGATAGCTTATGATGGTATAGGCATGAAGGGATTCCTTCCATGCGCTAATTTTGAGAAGCTTCTGGGCGTGGGCTTTGGAAATTGGAATATGCTTACGACATCGAACCTGCAAACTTCTTTGGACTTGTTATGCAATTTGATTGAAGACACGGCGACCATTCTCAGCCGAGTAAAACCGCTTCTTGACAAAGCCAACACCTAACATCGCGTTGCAGCCGAGCACGCGAAGCGCCATTCGAGTGATTCCTTGTATTGCCGTTCGCGCGCTGGCTGATCTTCTACCGCAGACGTTCGGTTGTATTTCACGCCTTACCCGATATAATTGTGAAACCCTTATGAAGCGAGTGAATGCTACGTTATCAGTTCTGGTTATCTCGGCAGTCGTTGTCCTCCTTCCTTCTATGAGCAGGGCATATCCCCTTCACCAAAAGAACCCGCCTCATAAAAAAGAGAGGCTTCGCCTGGTCGTCATTCCAACTGCCTCGACGGAAACGGATTGGACAAAAAGTATGATGGCTGCGGCGCTCGAAGATGCGTTATCTCAAAACAGTTGGTTCGACCTCATAACCGCTACGCAACGCGAGAAAATTTTACGCGAACAAGGCTTCAACAGTTCGGACCTTGTCGAGCCCAAACAGGCGACCGAGGTGGGAAGATTATTATCTGCGCGTTACATCATCATAGGCAATGTGCTCGATGTCTCCGTAAGCCGGGTTTTTGCTGATACCATCAATGTCAAAGTGCAGATTCAACTGGTCGAAGTTGAATCCGGTTTGGTTAAACTATCAAAGTCTTTCGACGAAACCGTTACCAAGTTTGGCAAAAGCGAGAAGATTCACCAGCGCGAAGCTTTTCAAAGCGCAATGAAGAAAATCGCTCCGGTTTTTGTAAGAGAAATCGAACGATCAATACCCATTGATGGGCTCATCGTGAAAATCTTCAAGACGCGATTATATTTGGATGTGGGCAGCGACCATGGGGTTCAGGCAGGTCAACTCTTCGATATTTACACTCAAGGGGAGCCCATCAAGAATGTGGCCGGCGAAGTCTTATCCTACGTAAAAGTGATATATGGTCGCCTGCGCGTCGCGGATGTAGAGCCAAATGTATCATGGGGAACGATCGTCGAGACCTTCAATGAAGATGGCATCCGTGACCGCAAACCTGATATGAATCGCATAAAAGTTGGCTATGCCATCAAAAAGAGCGGAACGGTGATCCGTTGAGAAGCACACGGATTTCATACGCTAGGCTAAGCAAAAGGGGCGCGTTACAGTCAGTCAATTGAGAGCATAGAACCGCACGAAAATCGTGCCATACTACGCTCGATTGAATTGCCTCAGATTTCCCATCCATTAATGACAGCTCCTTTTTTTCTGGCTGTCCATAGTAAGGTTACAACTTCAAATCTCTGCAAAACTTTCCAGCGAAAAACTGGGTAACGTAATCAAAATAGATCATGGGAAAAGCGTTTACTTACCTCAGAGGTAATGGTCGCGCATCTGTCAACGTGCTATCTTTGTTGGCGTAGCGTACCATCAGGAGGCAAAAAATGTCAGCCGTTCAACAGAGGAATTCTTTCGGTGAACTTCTGCGACGTTGGCGAACGACGCGCAGAGTCAGTCAACTGGAGCTTGGCTTGGATGCCGAAGTATCATCAAGGCACATCAGCTTTATAGAAACCGGGCGCGCCAAGCCCAGCCGCTCCATGGTTGCGCTGCTGTCGAATGTTTTGGATGTGCCGCTCAGAGAACGCAACACCATGTTGATTGCCGCAGGCTACGCGCCTCTCTATCACGAAACCGACCTCAACGCGCCGCAGATGGCGCAAGTGCGCCAGGCGCTGGAACTGATTCTGAAACAACAAGAGCCTTTCGGTACCATCGTCTTTGACAGGCAATGGGACTTAGTAATGGCAAACCAAGCCTATCTGAAATTGGCATCTCTCCTATCAGGCAATCAAGAGACTGGCATAGAGCCTTACACCATAACCAGTAAGCCGCGCTTGAATATCTTGAAAATGCTTTTTGATCCTGCCGCGTGGCGACCACATATTTTGAATTGGGAAATTGTTGCCAAAGCAACCCTGGAACGTTTGCATAGAGAAGCGCTACAGTATCGAGACCCATCGCTTAGCGAACTGGTTCAGACTTTGCTGGCTTATCCGGGTGTGCCTCTGCGCTGGCGCGAACCTGATATAGCCTCTGAGCAGGATGTGATTCTTCCCGTTGAAATCAAACTTGGTGAATATTCCCTGCGTTTTTTCAGCACTGTGACTACGCTCGGCACCCCGCAGGACATCACTCTACAAGAGTTAAGCATAGAATCTTTCCATCCGGCTGATGAACAGACCGAACACCTGATCAGAGCCCTCGCCTCGACAAGCGAAAACCCCGACGAGAAATAATAAAAACGCAAGAATTCCCATCCCGCTAGCAGACGTTTTTCTAGTGGAAATCGTTTGTGTTGACAGACGATGCCGCTGCCGCTATCCTTCCGAAGTAAGTAAGCACTTACTTACTTATGTAAATAACCTGTGAACAAATTGTTAAAGGGTGACGTAATGTCGAGAGTGGCTGCTAAAATTAAAAGACTTCCCGGTGAAAGTAATCTTCCGGACGAAGGGCGTATGGCGAGCGAAGACCGTCGCCAACAACTGATTCGCATTGCTATCTGCCTGTTTTCAAAAAAAGGTTTCAGTGGCACCACGACCAAAGAGATCGCGCGCGTCGCAGGCGTCACCGAAGCCATCATCTTTCGTCACTTTCCTACGAAAGACGATTTATACTCAGCCATACTGGATGACAAAGCCAAACAGTTGGAATTTGATGAATGGCTCAAAGAGATGCGCCAACACGCAGAGCGCCGCGACGACGAAGCGGTCTTTCACGCGCTGATAAAAAAACTTGTCGAATTTCACCGCAAAGACCCTGATTTTATGCGCCTCATGCTCTTTTCAGCGCTCGAAAATCACAGCCTTGCACAGAAATTTCACGATAAGCGCGGCAACTCGCTGCGTAAGTTCTTGCGCGACTACATTCTTACACGCCAACGCGAAAGTGCATTTCAAGATTTCAATGTCAATGCCACGATTTGCGCCTGCTTTGCCATGCCTATGCACTATTCGATGGTCAGGCAACTCTTCCAATTCAAACACATGGAAGTTTCAGATAAAGAAGCCATCTCAACGTTTACGCAAATACTATTGAGTGGTGTACGTCGCCAATCTTCAAGTAAAAAAACGAATCACAACTCTTCCAAAAGAAAATCGGAGTAGTCATGTTTTTTCGCAATCGTAAATTTCAAATTGCTGTAATTATTTCTCTCATTAGCGTCAGTACAATCGTATTGGCGGGTTGTGGTCGTTCAAAACCCTCTGCTGCAAAAACGGCTGAAGCTGCCGAGTTAAAACCCGTCGAAGTCTCTGCGGTAAAAGCGGAGTCGCGCGATGTGCCGCTCTTTTTACAGGTGACAGGGAATTTCGCAGCCGACGAATTGTCTGACCTGGCTTCGCAAGCTTCCGGGCAAGTCGTAGCGACTCCTGTTGATGTTGGCTCATTCGTAAAGGCAGGCGCTATCATCGCTCGTCTCGATGACCGCGACGCGAAATTGCGCCTTCAACAATTGTTGGCAAGTCAGCGACAAGCCGAAGCTGCGCTCCGACAGGCCGAAGCCAAAATCGGGCTTGGTTTGGGCAAAGGCTTCGAGGCGACAGCGGTTCCTGAAGTGATCGCCGCCCGTCAAAATTACGAAGCCGCTGACACCCAAGCCAAACTGGCAGAGACCAATGCCCGTCGTTATCAAAATCTGGTAGCGACAGGTGATGTGTCTCAAATTGTTTACGATCAGGCGCGCGCCCAGGCAGACACCGCGCGCGCCCAGGCCAACGCCGCAAAGCAGCAATACGAAGTTGCTGTGAACACGGCACGACAGAACAATCAAGGTATCATCACGGCGCAAGCGGCGCTCGATGCCGCCCGCTCGCAAGTCGCAATCGCGCGTAAAGCCGTCACCGATACGGTTATCACTGCGCCTTTCGCAGGCTACATCAGCGACCGTCCAACAGCGGTTGGCGAGTACGTTACGAATCAATCGAAGATCGCGACTCTCATAAAATCAAATCCTCTCAAGTTGAATCTCCAATTGCCAGAAAGTAGCGCCGCGATGGCGCGTCCTGGCATTTCCGTCATTGCCACGGTTGCGGCGTTTCCTAAAACTGATTTTGAAGGAACTATTAAAGTGGTCAATCCGGCTCTCGATACGGCATCGCGCACCATCATCGCCGAAGCCTTGATAAATAATGATGGCAACAGATTGAAGCCAGGTATGTTCGCTTCTGCAAAAATTTATCAGCAAGGCGGCGGGCAAGGACTGTTTATTCCGCGCTCTGCCGTGATGACAGAGGGCGGCGTAGCCTCTGCGCGCGTCTATGTCGTAGAAGGCGAGTTGGCGCGAGTTCGCGTCATACAAATCGGCGAACAGGATGGCGAAATGGTTCGTGTGTTGAATGGCATAACAGCCGGAGAGGCAGTTGTAACCAATAACCTTGAACAACTCTACGACGGCGCAAAGATTGTCAGGAAATAGATGTCAGATGTTGGATGTCAGATGTTAGGGAAGGAACGGGAAAAACAGCTATCAGAGGCACTTTCAGGATTTCGATACGAATCGTATAGACAGGTGCTTCTTGCGAGCGCAAATTTGAATCACGAAATCGTTTTTCACTAATATCTGACACCCAACATCTGACATCTGGAAAGGAAATATGCAAAAACTAGCTGAGATATGCGTTCGACGACCGGTGTTTGCCGTGATGCTGATTCTGGCATTGACGGTTGTTGGGTGGTTCTCTTACAACTCGCTCGGCGTTGATCTTTTTCCGAAGATTGATTTGCCGACGATTACTGTCACTGTGCTCAATCCAGGCGCGTCCCCGCAGGAAATTGAAACCGAAATCTCTGACAAAATCGAAGCCGCTGTCAACACCATCAGTGGCATAGACGAATTGCGCTCGGTTTCCGTAGAAGGCGTTTCGCAAGTCTTCGTCACCTTCCAGCTTGAAAAGAATGCCGACGTAGCGAATCAGGAAGTCCGCGCCAAGGTTGATCTTGTGGTACCCGATTTGCCTGAAACGGCGAAAGAGCCGACCGTTCAAAAACTCGATCAGGATGCAGCAGCGGTGATTCAAATCGCTGTTTCCGCCGAACGCCCTTTGCGCGATGTAACGTTGATTGCCGACAAACAAATCAAAGAGCGCATCGAAAGTTTAAATGGCGTAGGGCAGGTGCAGATGGTCGGCAAAGCCGAACGCGAGATTCACCTTTGGGTTGACCCGGACAAATTGCGCGCCTACAACATCACCGTTCCTGAAGTCGCTAATGCTGTGCGTCAGCAAAACATGGAATTACCAGGCGGGCGTGTTGATGAAGGCACCAGAGAATTGACCGTGCGAACCATGGGGCGGATCACAGACCCGAAAGAGTTTGCAGATATCACGATTGCCTGGCGAAACCAACTGCCTATCAAAATCAGTGACATCGGACATGTTGAAGATGGCTCTGAAGAACAACGCACGATGGCGCGTCTAAACGGCAAGCCTACGGTCACGCTTCTGGTTTCCAAACAATCCGGACAAAATACCGTAGCAGTTGCAGACGCTGTGAAAGAGCGTTTGGCGGAAATCCGCCCGACGCTGCCGAAAGACATAAAAACCGAAATCGTTGGCGACCAATCTATCTTTATCAAAGCTTCGCTCGATAACATCAAGATGCACTTGATCGAAGGCAGCCTTTTTGCTGCTCTCGTCGTCTTCGTGTTTTTGTGGAGTTTCCGTTCGACATTCATCGCCGCTCTGGCGATACCGACTTCGATCATCGCCACCTTTGCCTTGATGGCAGCGATGGGCTACACCTTGAATAACATCACCATGCTGGCGTTGACTTTGATGGTCGGCATCGTCATTGACGACGCTATCGTTGTTCTCGAAAACATCCATCGCTTCATCGAAGAAAAAGGCATGTCGCCGTATCAGGCAGCGATTGAAGGCACCAGAGAAATCGGGCTGGCGGTTATGGCGACGACGCTTTCCCTGCTTGCAGTGTTTGTGCCCGTAGGTTTTATGGGCGGCATCATGGGACGCTTCATGTCTTCGTTCGGTTTGACATCGGCGTTTGCCATCGCCGTCTCTTTGCTGGTGTCGTTTACGTTAACGCCTATGCTGTCGGCGCGTTTGTTGAAGAAGCCCAAAGAAGGCAAAGTCCACGATTCCAAAAATTCGCGTTTCTATCGCCCGATTGACAGAACCTACACCTGGCTTTTGGAATGGTCGCTCAAACATCGCTGGGTAGTCGTGACGGTGTGTGTGCTGGTTATCCTCAGCACCATTCCGCTGTTTATGATGGTCGGGAAAAACTTTTTGCCCAACGACGATTCCTCGCAATTTGAAATCACCTTGCGTACGCCGGAAGGCTCTACGCTTGCCGCTACGTCAACGATCATTGAGCGCATCGCTATGGAGTTGCGAACCATTCCGAGTATTTCAGATACCTTGACAACCATTGGTGGCGGCGGACAAGGGCAGGTCAACAACGGATATATCTACGTCAAATTGAAACCGACTGACGAACGCGATGAATCGCAAGATGACTTGATGGTGAAAGCTCGCGCCATCCTGAAAAAATACCCGCCGCAGTTGCGTCCCAGCGTGCAGCAGGTCGCGGCATTTTCAGGCGGCGGTTTTCGCAACGCCGACGTGCAATACATCATCACGGGTCCCGATTTGAACAAGCTGACGCAGTATTCGGAGCAGTTGCTCGAAAAGATGAAGACCATACCGGATGCCGTTGACCCGGACTCCACTTTAATAAC
>JANMSG010000456.1:0-10014 GCA_031389065.1 Acidobacteriota bacterium
CGATTGTCTGGAAGGCGAAGAGATGCGCACCATTCAAGCGAATTTTCCAGGCGGCAACGGCAAATGGGAAGCGCGGCGCAGCGCTTTTCGAGAAGGCGGTCTGCCACTGCAATTGCTGGTGCTTTCCAATTTGAGTCGCGCTCTCAGAGAAGAAGAGCGACTCGCCTGGCAACGTCTGGTGCGGGTCTTGAGCCACGAATTGAACAACTCCCTGGCACCGATCAAATCCATTGCGGGGAGCCTGGAAAGCCTTGTCGCAAAAGATGTACCCCCTGATGATTGGCGCGATGATATGAAGCGCGGATTGAATGTGATCTCTTCACGCGCCGCCTCGCTCAGTCGTTTCCTGGAATCTTATGCGCGCCTGGCGCGTTTGCCACAACCAAAATTTCAAAGTGTGCAGGTCAGCGCCTTGATTAAACGAGTCATCGAGCTTGAAAAGCGTATGCAGATTCAGTGCGTTGCTGGCAGTGAAATTTTGATTCGCGCCGATGGTGACCAATTGGAACAACTTTTAATCAACCTGGTGCGAAATGCTGTTGACGCGGCAATGGAATCGGGCGGCGGCGTGCAGATGAAATGGAAAAAGAGCGGTGGCTTTCTGGAAATCTGTGTTGAGGATGAAGGGCTGGGAATTTCCAGCACGAGCAATCTCTTTGTGCCCTTCTTTACGACCAAGCAGGGCGGCTCCGGCATCGGTCTGGTCTTGAGCCGTCAAATCGCTGAAGCGCACGGCGGCTCTTTGACTTTGGAAAACCGGCGCGACGCGCAAGGCTGCGAAGCGCGATTGCGTATTCCTATCTAATCCCTCAACATGAGAAGGATGTTTGGCAGAGCTTTCGTTTTCTGAAAAGCTTTGCATCCGTTCAATGATTCTTTGATTCATGAATCCTGATAAGCGTAAGGAGAAAAAAATGAGCGAAACAGCGAAAGATACAAATTCAACTTATCCTGAAAAAAAAGCGCCAGCCGATTATCCTTTGAGCGAGGTGATCGCGCGTAGGTGGAGCCCGGTTCTCTTTGACGAAAGTCGTGAGGTTGAACGCGAAAAGATTTTGTCCTTGCTTGAAGCGGCGCGCTGGTCGCCATCTTGTTTCAACGACCAACCGGCGCATTATCTGGTGTTTGATGGCGCGGACGCAGAGGCGCTCGAAAGCGCTCGCGCTTGTTTAGCAGAAGGCAATGCCTGGGCGCGTAAAGCTCCCTTGTTGCTGTTGTCTGTAGCGCGCGACAACTTCGCTTATAACAACCAGCCCAATCGTCATGCGCATCACGACGTTGGCGCAGCCAGCGAAAATTTAGTTCTGCAAGCGGTGGAACTGGGATTGGCAGCGCATCAGATGGCCGGGTATGACGCCGACAAAGCGCGCCAGGAGTTTTCCATCCCCGAAGGCTTCACATCAATGGCGATGATTGCCATCGGTTATCCGCGTCAAGATGATCTTGCCGATGTTGATGAAAAGATGCGCAAAAAAGAGTTGGCATCGCGCTCACGAAAGCCGATTCGTGAAACCGCTTTTTCAGGCAAATGGGGTGAAGCTTTCGGCGGATAAGCGAAAGGCGCTTTCCCATTTTGTATGTAATTTTGCGAGTTCGCGGGGCGTGATGGAAAATTGAAAGGCTTCTAACCAGGAGCAAGAATTCAGTTGTTTGATAAGAAAAGATGATGGGTTGGTAAAAAAAATGAGGTCGCTACCGTGCCCGGATGGCGACCCCTCTCCAAGTTCAGAACAGAATGGTAGAGATTCTAAGGATGTGCACTTTTTATATAAGCAATCCAGATACCGCAATGTGCCATACCACTCAAATCATAGTCAGATAAGCTTTTAACGAAAACCGGCGGTTTCCATTCAGGCATAAACTTTCCATGTTTCTGGAAGGATTTACGAAAAATTGGAAATCAAGCCGTATGAGTGCAGATTCTTTCGCTGAATTATCGAGGACTGCTAAATTTTCCCATATATTTTTATGTCCTCAACTAGCTCTTGGATGATATATTGCCTGTAAATCCAGGTTCATGGGAATGTTCGCAGTTTCATTTTGAGAGGCAGACAATGAATAAAAAAGTTCTCTGTATTTTCTTTATCGTTCTTTTCTCATTTCCGTCATTTTCTCAAGACAAAAACAAAAAGCCGAAAGATGAGCCAATTATACGTATCAGCACAGAGCTTATACAATTGGACGCGGTAGTGACAGACAAGCTTGGGCGCGTGGTAAGCGGATTGCAGAAAGAAGACTTTGAAATCATTGAAAACGGTAAGAAGCAGCAGATAAGTTTTTTCGAGTATGTTGAATCCGGCAAACGACGAAACCTTCCGACCGACACCACAAAAATCAACGACGCGCAGCCTTCGCAACCAACGACCGGGTCGGCAACCGATACGCTGGAAACCCGTCGCATCTTCGCCTTCATTGTGGACGACCTGACCATTCGTTATGAAGATTTGATTACGATTCGCCAGATGTTGAGCAACTTTGTTGAGAACCAAATGCAGCCGACCGATTTAATAGCCATTGTGCGAACCGTTGGTGGCAAAGGCTTGCTGCAACAATTCACTACGGATAAAGCTTTGTTGCGACGTGCGATTGTTTCGCTCACCCCTGCCTCTCATGCTTTTCGCGCTTTTGAAAAAGGCGTTACCTTAGTCAAACTTGAAGACATCGGCACGGCAGCAGGAAGTTCTCCGGTTCCTACGGAACTTTCCGGCGAAATCATAGACATAGAGAATCCGCTTGATGATACTAACAAAACCTTGCGAGCCTATATGACGCTTGGCACAGCGGGCTTTGTCGTTGATAGCTTGAAGCAATTGCCGGGTCGCAAATCGCTGGTGTTAATTTCGGGAGGACTGCCTGTATTCAGTGGAACTCCAAGCAAATCTATGGGCAACATTTCTTATTATCTCAATGTGCTTTCAGACCAGGCGACGCGCGCGGGAGTGGCGATTCATACGATGGATGTGCGTGGGTTGCAAGCATTTTCAGGGGTAGCCAGTTTTGACGCCACACCTGCCAGAAGCGCCGTTACAGGGGTTGGCAGAGGCGAGCCTGCCGGAGGTTTCGGGCGGATTCCGGACGAAACCCAGTTCGGCGATAAAAACCCTTTCGACCAACTGGAAGGACATCTGGGATTGACCGCTCTTTCATCAGCGACAGGCGGTATCACGGTGGTCGGTAAAAATGATTTCAACGCTGGGCTTGATAAAATTATCGCAATAAACGACGGCTATTATCTGTTGGCATACACGCCAACCGATAACAATTTTGATAACAAGTTTCGCAAAGTGGATATTAAAGTCAAAGGCGACAATTTGAAAATCTATAGCCGGCGCGGCTACTTGGCGCGCACAGAGGCGTCTGCCCCAACCTCACAAAGCAATCAAGAGCAACTGCTGTCGGCAATCAAATCTCCTTTGGCGAAGCGCGAGGTTGATCTGGACGCGATGATGCTTTACAAAGCGGCAGCGACCAACAACGGCGCAATTGACATACATCTTTTGGTTGACCCCAAAAAGATAAAATTTGCGACGGCAAATGATAAACAACAAGCCGATTTGGATATCGCCGGTTTCGTTTTCGACGAACTGGGAAAAATGCGCGGCGGCTTCAGCGAAACCGTCACCGTCAATCTTACCGAACCAGAGTATCAAGCTTTACAGAAAAGCGGCTTTCCCTACTCGGCAAACACCAATCTGCCGCCGGGCAGCTATCAAATCAGAATTGCCGTGCGCGACAACAAGACAGGCAACATGGGAACCTTGTCGCACTACCTTGAGGTGCCTGATTTGACAAAAGGGTATCTTGCCGCCAGCACTTTGTTGTTGGGATTTGCGCCGAGCAAAGATACCAAGGCGATTGCTACGCCGATCAGCGCCAATCGGCAGATTTCGCGTCAGCAGGATTTGCGCTACGCCATCTTCATCTACAACGCGAAACTGAAAGATAACCGTCCACAAATCAAGACGCAGCTGGTTATCAGTCAAAACGGCAAAGAGATTTTCAGAGAAGACGAAGAACCCTTGAGTGCAAGCGAGAGCAATCAGCAGTTGATAAAAGTGGGACAATTAGGGTTGGCGGGCGTCAAGCCAGGACGCTACTTACTGACGCTTATCATTACAGACACCTTGGCAGAAAAGAAAGCCCAGACCCTAACGCGCAGCTTGGACTTTGTCGTTGTGAACTGAAATCTTGCTCTTGGAAAACTCAAGATTGATTTGCAAACGCCAAGGGGCACTCGGTTCAGTTGAAATCGTTATCGGCGCAACAAAAAGGGAGGAACTTTGTAAAGCCCCTCCCTGCAAATCTTCCGGTTCGCCAAATCGAACTAGAAAGTAAGTCGGATGCCCATCTGCACGGCGCGACGCGAAAGCCCTATGCCGCTGAAATCGCCGTAGCCATCGCTTTGACCGGCAGACAAAACGTTGACCGCAGGGACTCTGCCCGCTGCCACCACGCCGACTCCCGGATTCGGATGATTCAAAGCGTTGAAGGCTTCCAGTCTGAATTGTAAGCGCAATGACTCTGTGAAGCGGATGTTCTTGAAGACACCGAGATTCAAGTTATTGAGTTTCGGTCCCTTCTCCTCGCCGCGAGTGGCTGTGCCGTAAGGCGTATTGAAGACCTGAGCTGCGCCCGGACCATTGAGAATATAGCGCACATCATCTCTGCTGACGGCAACGATCTGCCCTTTATTCAAAGCGTTCACCGAATAGAAACCATTCGGGTCAGCGATCGGAATAAAGGGGCGACCAAAATTCGCCGCAAGTAACGCTGCATCAACCTGATTGATGCCTATAGCGTTTATCGGAGCCTTCAAATTGGCGACAAATGGACGGAAAGTGTCAAGACCTAAGAAGTTCTGTTCCCAAACTCTGTCCATATAAGTGGCGTTGCCAATAAAGTTGGTATTGGTGTTTTGTTGCGGCGTAAAACGCTGTCCGCTGGCAAGGAAATAGGTTCCGTTGAATTGCCAACCGCCAAGAGCTTTGCCGACAAACCCTTGCTGGTCTTTGAATCCCGGCACGTCCCAGATGAAGTTCATCGAATAAGCGTGTCTGCGGTCAAAGCCTGAATAACCGCGCTCGCCTCTGCCGATGTCAAACGGGTTTTGTGCGCCGATGGCTTCAAAGAACGAGAATATCTCGCTGGCGTTGTCGAGTCCTTTCGAGAAACTGTAGGAGATGCCATAGTTGATATCACCCAGATAGGGATTCGAGAAACGCGCCTGCCAACGACTCTGTAAGCCATGATAGATAGAGCTAGCCGTATTGGAGCGGCTACGCACAACACTCTGTGGCAAAACGCGCCCCGCACAAGCTGATTCATTATCCGGCGTTGCAGGGTTATCTACGCAAGTTTGCGGCGTCAACCCTGCAGGTACAAGATTCGGGAAGCCTTTGAAGGTTATGGCTCTTACATCCGTAGCATTGGCTCCGGTTCTGACATTAGCTGTGAAGCCGTTAATCAAGCGATCAATACGCGGATTCGTATTGATGGTCATGAATAAACCTGTGCCTTTGGTCGCCACATAGCGCACTTCAACCACATTTCTGCGACTGATTTCGCGCTGGATCCTCACAGAATACTGTTGCGAGTAAGGCGAGTAGAAATCATTCGAGACTTTGGTCTGCGCCAACAGTCTTGGGTCAAAAGTGTTCCTGCGAAGCAAACTGCTGGCCGTCGCTTGAACCTCTGAGCCTATGGGATTGACCGGAAGCGTCAATGACGGATTATTGAGCGTATCAAGGAAAACTCCTGGCGCTGAAGTCGAAATGTTGAGCATAATGTTGTAAAAAGCCGGGTCATAGGCAATCGAGTAACCGGCGGAAATCACTGTGCTATCGCCTTCGCCAAGTAGCTTGCCCATCATCCCCTTAAAACCCGGTCGCCAGGCAATTCCCAATCTTGGAGCCAAATTGTTTTTATCGGCGGGAAGTTTCGGGAAGCTTCGCGCTTCGATGGGCAGCGATTGTCTCCACAAAGCTGTACTCGGGTCTGACTCACGAGCGTTGGTGATTTCAAAGAGCGTGTTGATGGGTTGTCCTGTGTACTCGTAACGCGCGCCGAGATTCAAGGTCAGATTATCGCGTATGCGCCAGTCATCCTGCACATAGTAGAATTGATCGGTTTCGTTATAAGAAATTTCAACCTGTCCGGCTGCAAGCGTAAAGCTGTTGGGCAACCCGCTCACGGCGTTAGCAGCGGCAGTATAACGATAAACGCCATTGACGTTGGGCAGAAAAGGCACAGTGTTTGTGAGTCTGCGGAAGTCCGCGCCCAGGCGCAATTGATGACGCCCTAACGTCTTGGACAGGTTATCGCTGAATTGATAGATGCTAACGATGCGTCCTTGCGGTAAGTTGGTCGCAGGACCTATGCCTTGCAAACCCCTGCGTGTAATGTTGCTGATCAGACCGCCCAAGGCAATGTTGGTCACCGTTTTGCCTATATCTCTCGGGTCAGGTATGCAGCCTCTTTTGCCTTCGCAGCCGCCGCCGAAGATGACGTCAAGACGATTGAAGACGAAGCGCATTTCATTGACCGTCGAGTTGGAAAACTGACTGGTGAATTGTGCGCCGCCGAGAGTGCTGCGTGCAGGATTATCGCCGATAAAGCCGCCGCTTGCCGGACTGGTCAAGAAATTCTTGTTATCCACAGTCTGATAGAGATGGCGATACCAAACCGAATGCTTATCGTTAATTCTCCAGTCACCGCGAATGCTGTATTGATGCTGGTCAGAGGTTTGTGAGAAAGAACGCACCGGATAAGCCAGACGATAGGTCCTTGTGCCAATAGTTATGGTCTCATTATTGGGAAAGTTTGTGCGATCTGCATTTTCAAAGACATTGCCGACATCTGTGATGGCGAATGCCGAATAATTCGCCAGGGCTTGAATCAGATTGTTGGTCGGGAAATCGCCTTTCAAGCGCGAAAGCTCCTCGGGGGCAATGGTTGGAGCGCCGGAGGAAGACAAGGTATTTGATCTACTGGTGACCAACTGATAGCTGCCAAAATAAAAGATGCGGTCTTTCTTTATGGGACCGCCAGCCGCGCCCGTGTAAACATTGTAGAGGAAAGGATCGGCTTCGCCTTTGCCTTGATTGTTGCTGCGACGCTCTATGTTGGTCAGCGTATCAAAGAGCTTTTGGTCTCTGTGAAACCAGGCGGCGCTGCCGTGATGATTATTGGTGCCGGTTTTGGTGACGATATTGACAATTGCGCCCTGATTGCGTCCATATTCTGCCGAAAAGTTATTGGTTATCACCTGAAATTCCGCGACGATTTCGTCATTGTTGACAAAATAATTCGGACCGCCAATCGAGAGGTCGTTATTGTCTTGACCGTCTATTGTAAAGTTGTTTGAACGAGCCCGGTTGCCGTTGACAGACAAAGTCGCGCCATTGCTATTGACGTTGCCAAATCCCGGCACTACGCCAGGCGCCAGCAAAGCCAGAGTGTCCATACCGCCTCCGGCGATATTTTTGGGCAACTCTATAACTTTTCGGCTTTCAAAAGTCGTCGAGATCTGTACTTGCTCTTTTTGAAGCAACTCTTGACCTTCTGCGGTTACGGAAACCGTTTCGCTGAGTTGTCCGGCTTGAAGACTTGCGTCAATTGTACTTACTTGCCCGGCGTTTACCGTGACCTCTTGAAACGCCGCTTTCTTAAATCCTTGCTTCTCGATAACTAACAAGTAAGTGCCGGGCGCCAACCGAGCCAGGGTATAAAGTCCTTCAGCATTGGTTTTCGTTTTTGTTTCATTTCCGGTACCTGCATTCTTCGCTGTAATATCGGCTTCAGCAATGATGGCTCCGTTTTGGTCTGTAACTGAACCGGTAAGTCCTCCTGATGTGGCTTGCGCCATAACCGAGAGGGAAGTAAAGGGGAACGCCAATATCGAAATGACCAGAAAAATAGTCATTGTTGTTAGCCTTTTCATTCTGCTTATTTGCTTCATAAATTTCCTCCTTAGTTTTTCGTTACATTGTCGGGTGAATGAAATACAGAAACCATATCAACTCAGAATATTGATATGGAATTGCGCCTTCTAGAACGTCTTGACTGTTTAATTATCTGATTACTTAGATTGCTGTCACTGAAAAAGAGTGGAAAGAGAAAAACAGCAATACGTATGCCAGTTATACTGTTTTATAAAGTCTCTTTTTTTACATATTTTTACATATTTTTACATATGGTTTTGGAAGCGCGTAGAAAATACACCAAAAATCTGGATTTTTCTACGAAAAATTGGAAAGCGAAGCAATTTTGTAACGCTTTCAAAGTCTTGAACGCACTATGGATTGTCTGTATCATTTGGCAAAGCAATTTGATATAACCAACCAAGCAGAAACGGTTTTCGGGGTGAGTTTTAAATGATAAAGGAGTTCTTTCACAATGATGCAACGCCTCATTCACACAAAAGTTTTGACGACAATGCTGGCTTTGAGCTTTCTTTTACTGAGTTCTTTTCCGACAACCGCTTTGCCTGATGAGAAGATGAGTCTGAAGGATTTAATCGCCAAACATCTCGAAGCCATTGGAACCACCGAATCGCGTAGCGCCATCACCAGCCGTGTTACCTTGGGAACCTGCAAATTGGTTTTTCGCTCTGGCAGAGTGACCACAGGAGAAGGCAAGGTTGTATTGGCGAGTGAGGGGGGAAAAAACTTAATTGGCATGGCATTTGGCTCTATCGAATACCCTCACGAAAAAATCGGCTATGACGGCAAAGACGTTTCGATTGGCTATCTAAAGCCAGGGGTTCGTTCCACTTTGGGCAATTTTATCAGGGCGAACAGTCAAGTCTTCACACAAGGTTTATTTGGGGGAGTGTTATCTTCTGCCTGGCCCTTGCTAGACCCTGCGGTGCGACAGGCTAAACTCGAATTCGGTGGCACCAAGAAGGTTGAAGGCAAAGAGGCGTATGTTCTCAGGTATTATCCGCAGAAAGGTGCTGATGTGAAGATGACGCTCTTTTTTGATAAAGAAAGCTTCAGACACATACGAACCGAATACTATCAAACCATCGCTCAAAGACAGGGAGGCGCTGTTAGCGGGGGAGACATAAGCGCAGGTTCGGCAGGGCAGCAAGAAACACGCTACACCCTGATGGAAGATTTCAGTGATTTCAAAGCAGAATCGGGCTTGATGCTGCCACACAACTATAAAATCCAGTTATGGGTTGATAACGCGCAAGGCTCCGTGCGAAATACCTGGGCAGTGACCTTGAACCAATTCGGCTTCAATCAGAAATTCGATGAAGGCGCTTTCGACGTGAACAAAGCAACGCAGTAACCCTCCAAAGATTGACCCGTTCATGACGCGGACAAAAAACAGGCGTTGCTTTTTTAAGAGCAACGCCTGAAAGTGTTTCGTTTAGCTGAAAGCCAAATGAATTTTAGAATTCGATTCTTCCGACCAACTGCATGATACGCGATCCGAAGGTCTGAGTAATTCTGCCAAAGTTTGCGCTGCCAATGGCTTGCGTTTGTCCAACCCTGAAGTTGGCACGGTTCAAGATGTTGAAGCCTTCGACGCGAACTTGCACACGCAGATTCTCCTTAATCGGAATATTCTTGATAACGGAAGCATCCCAATTGAAGAAGAACGGTCCATCAAGGAAAAAGTTTTCAAGAGCACCTGTTTGACCCGGTCCGTTGTTGAAAAAGACCTGACCAGCGAATCTGGCGCTTGCAAAACCTTCTGCTGCGCGTCCAGAGTTATTTGGATTGGTGAGAGCAGGATTAAAGAAGAATATGCCTCTTGAGGTTTTGAAGATACCTGTGAGGCGTCTGATCTCTTCTTTGTTGAGGTTTGTTTGTGGCGTTTGACGACCGGCGCGACCGTTACGATTGAACGTTCCGGTTACATCTGACAAGGTTATAGGAGCGCCTGTAGCTGCTCTGATAATTGTCTGTACCTGCCAGCCGCCGAAAACTCTGTCCGAAATACCGCCATCGCTTATGAAGCGTTTGCCTTTGCCGAAGGGCAGTTCATAAATGGTGTTGAAGTTGA
>JANMSG010000462.1:0-5038 GCA_031389065.1 Acidobacteriota bacterium
CACGAAAGACGCCGCGCTCAGCGTAAGCCTGGAGATTCTCCCTGACTACATTCAAAGAACTTTTTGTCATTTTTCAGTAGGCAGTAGGCAGTAGGCAGTAGGCAGTGAGGATTTGCAAGTTGTAGAGTTTTAGACAATTTGAATTCTCTAAAACTCATCATCAGCGCATCAATACGCTGTCGTGCAAACTGCCTACCGCCTACTGTCTACTGCCTACTGTTCCTCAGTGATTATAAGACATACAGCCAGGCTCGACGGTGCCTAAAAAGCCAGGCTCGAACTGTTGCTTGACCCAGAATTCTTTCTTCGCCTGACAGTTAATCAAGGACGGCCGGCTCTCTTTGACAGCAACTTGATAGCACCTCTCTAATGCCGCGCGGAAGTCTGTCGGTCTGGTGACATATTCGCCGTGGGCGCCTAAGCCTTCGGCAACTTTGTCATAGCGCACATTCTCTTGAAAAAGATGCAGACTCAAGGTTACAGGATTGCGGCTATTGCCTGTCCAGGTTCCCCAGGCGTTGTTGTTATAGACGATAACAATCATCGGCATACGGTATTTTGAAGCGGTCTCGAGTTCCATAATTGTGTAGCCAATTCCCGCATCTCCCGTGACGCAGATGACGGGCGAACCTTTGTAAGGAGCTTGTACACTGACGCCCTGGCGCACGGCGGCGGCCGCGCCGAACGCATAGCCAACATCAGGACCAATATTGCCGTATTGATATGCGCCGTTGAGAATTTGCCCCGGACGGTAGCCACGCAACCAGCGGCGCACATATCTGGCAATGCCATAGCCGCCGGAAACAAAAGTCGTCTGCTCTTTGGGCAGTTTTCCGCGATACATAAAATCGGTCAATTCTTTGGCAATCACTGCCGGATGCACGGCGTCCGTGTAACTCAAACCTTTGGCATAGAAAGTATCGAGTTCATCCTCGAATTTCTTGCGCGCCGCCGCAATCTCTGCGACCCAGGCCTCGCGCTTCATGGCTGGCATCGCGTCGGCAAGCGCTCCGAGCGCAGCTTTTTCGCAACTGACGATGCCGATATCTATAGGCATATTGCGACCAATGTCTTCAGGGTTCGGGTCAATGCGTATGTACCTGGCGTCGGGTCCGAAAGCGAATTCGCCGACGGTCGGCATACAATACTGACCAACCAACACGACGACATCTGCGCTGGCGAGCGCTGTCGGAGAAGCGTTGGCTGACAGAGGATGAGCGTCGGAAAACTGCCCTTTCATTGCACCTGATTCAACAACAGGAATCTGCGCTTTCTCAGCCAGCCTCTTTAACTCATCCCAGGCGCGACTGTAAAAAACGCCGTTGCTTGAAACAATCATCGGACGCTGGGCTGTCTTGAGCAGATCGACGGCAGCATTCAAAGCCTTCGGGTCAGGATGCGGTTTGGAATCCGTGCGATACCTGTTCTTGTCGTGGAAATAGTCCAGGTCGCTTGCCGTCTTGAAGCTGGCGCGAGTCACCTCAGCCGGAAAATCCAGATGTACAGGACGTGGCACGCCTGAGCGCAACTGGCGAAAAGCGTATGCGCCATATTCGTGAATGCGTGTTGGCGAGATTAAGCGCTTGCCGTATTTTTTCAGGCCTTCGGTATTCGGCTGCTGGTAGCCTAGCTGTATGCCTGCCTCGGTGTCTTCATGACGGATCGTCATGTTGCTGGCAAGGACAAGTACAGGCGAACGTGCCGCGTTGGCTGCGGCGATGGCATTGATCATATCTGTGAAGCCCGGACCTTCTGTTCCTGAAGCAGCGGCGACTTCGCCTGTGACGCGACAGAAACCATCTGCGGCGTGACACATTGCGCCTTCGTGGCGACCTGAATAGGTCGGTATGCCTTCCTGGGCGATGGCGTTGACGATACCGTAATTGCCCGGACAAGAGAAGAGCGCGGCTAGTCCTTCTTCCTTACAGATTCGCGCAAAGACCTGCGCACCATTCATCGGAAAATCTGGTTTTACGGGTGGCGTGGTGGCCGCCTGCGCAAAGGCATCAGGTATTTTGATGGCATTGCCATTTGCGCTATCGGTGGCGGAGGCTTTGGCTGTCAACAAGGTAGCCGCTGCGGTTGCCCCTGCGCCAGTCACTGCTTTGCTGAGGAACTTTCTTCTAGAGGCATCGGGCTGCGTGTCTTTACCCTTCTTTTTGTTATCAATGTCATCCATAACATCTCCTTGTTGATCGGCGGGTGAATAGATTTTCGCGTCCACTGTTTCACGAAATGTTCCCACCATCCTTGTGCGGGAATTCATCTTCGTGTCAAATCGCCTTGACAGTCTATGTTGACGAATAATCAAAAAGTCGCAGAGCAATTCTGACAGCTTCTTCCTGCAAATTGTTTTACTGCTTTCAGATATTGCTGTGTTCGGTTTCGGTCTGGTGTTCCATGTAAAGCAACGGCAATCGAGTTGTTTTTCCCACTATGTAATCAGCGCGAAAAGCCCGCCGTGCTCTTCCGGTTTTTGCACTCGTTAGTAAAGTATAAGCATACCTTTCTTGTTGAAGGTGTCGCTGATTTTCTTTTTGAAAAACTTTGATTTAGTAGCGGAATAGCTTGCCTACCGACCGGTAAGTATAGTGCAATATGCAGCGACTGGCAATATCAGGCTCAAGACAAATGCACATTCAATTTCGAGAGGAATTATGAAGAGAAAAAAGATGCGACGACTTTCCCCGCTGGGCTTTTTCCTGCTTCCATTCCTGCTCCTTTCAACTGCGTTCTCATCACAAAAATCAACCAATGATTCAGCGCAGGATTCAGCTTTGGCGACAAGCTTTCATCACGTCCATTTGAATTCACCAGACCCCTCAAAGGCGATAGATTTCTACACGCGAACTTTTGACAGTACCAGGAAAACATCGGTGGCTGGCTTTGACGCAGTGCAAAGCGAGAATATCTTTCTTCTTTTCAATAAAGTGAACAAGCCTCCGGTCGTCGCACTCGACAGCGCGATCTGGCATTTCGGTTGGGGCAGCACGGCTATGGAAAGCGACTATCAAAAGCACCTTGCCGCAGGCGTATCTTTTGCCACGCCAATGACAAAGCTTGCTTCAGGGTTGCTGTTTGCTTATATGAAAGCGCCTGACGGAGCGTTGGTTGAAATCAACACCGCAAACACACGCGCTTTTCTTCATGTGCATCTCTACAGCGACGCGCCTTTGTGCGCCGCCCAGTGGTACGTCAAACATCTGGGAGCAAGCAGTCGCGCACAACGCACAGGTCCTTGTGAAGTTCCATTTGCTGCGCCGAGCGAACCGCTGGGAGTCATACGTTCACCGGCTGCGACGGTTCGCTTTGGCGACATCAGTTTGATCATCTACCCGCGCCAACGAGACGGTGAGTTTGTTAGTCCACGCCATCACGTTGTTGACCACATTGCCCTGAGCGTCCCGGATATCACCCTGGCATTGAATCAACTGCGAACATCAGGCGTAAAAGTCTTGGAGGAAGCGCACAGTTTTGGCAAAAGCAAAACCCGCGCAGCAATGATCGAAGGACCCGATTCGATAGCTATTGAACTCGTTGAAATGAAGTGAGCAGTAAGGAGAGCAAAAGGCAAAAGAGCCAGGAGCTTTACTTTATTGATAGCATTACAGATTTTTGCCTGGGCGCTTCAGGCGCAGGCGTTCAACAATTTTGATGAATTGATCTTCTACAGAAAGGAGTCCACGCGAATGAGAATGAAATTGATTACAATGTTTATCTTTGTTGTTTTGTGCGGCATGACTTTTTCAGCTTCTGCTGTTTTGCAGACTGCTTCCGCACAGCAGAAACTCACCAAAGCCGATGTTGATCGCTTGATGAAGGAGCTTTCCAATTGGGGGCGCTGGGGAAAAGATGATGAGCTTGGCGCCATCAACCTGATTACTCCCGCAAAGCGAAAGCAAGCGGCGGCGCTGGTGAAAGAAGGGTTTTCCGTTTCGCTGGCGCGGGATACCAATACGGAAAGCGCGGTGGACAATTCAGACCCTTACGAGCATTCCATGACCTTGAGCGGTGTCGGCAATCGTGGACAATTCAGTCTGGACAAAATTGGCGTTTCCTATCACGGCTATCAACACACGCATTTGGACGCGCTCTGTCATATGTTCTGGCAAGGCAAGATGTACAACGGGTTTCCGCAGGAAGAGGTGACCAGAAAAGGCGCAGAAAAACTATCGGTTCGCAATCTCAAGCAAGGCGTTTTCACACGCGGCATTTTGATTGACCTGGCAAAGTTCAAAGACCTGCCTTATCTGGAACCCGGAACGCCGATTTATCCTGAAGACCTTGATGCCTGGGAGAAGAAAACGAAGATTAAAATTTCAGCAGGGGATGTGATTTTCATTCGTACAGGGCGTTGGGCGAGACGCGCGGCAATCGGACCCTGGAACATCGGCGAGAATTCGGCGGGGCTGCACGCTTCGTGCGCCAGGTGGATTAAGCAGCGTGATGTAGCGATTTTAGGCAGTGACGCAGCCAGCGATCTGTTGCCTTCGGGTATCCCCGAGGTGTCGCATCCGATTCATCAACTGGTGTTGGTGGCGATGGGTGTGCATATCTTCGATAACTGTGATCTGGAAGCTTTGAGTGAAGCTTGCAGCAAACGCAACCGTTGGGAATTTTTGCTGACGGCTGCGCCGATAGCCGTGGTCGGCGGTACAGGTTCGCCGCTCAATCCCATCGCGACTTTCTGAACAGCGGAAGGGCATTGAAAAGTGAGAAGAGGTGAATAGAATTTGGCATGGCGCGGATGTCTAACCTAGCCACTACCTAATTTTTGTGTAGCCATAATTCTCTATTGAACGTCTTTCAAGTGAACAAACAAAACTTATGTTCATTGAAAAAATAATCGTACAAGTTTAGCCTGCGGAGCAGGCGATAGCATAAAGCCCCGTGCGTCAGCGCTTGTCATTACCCAAATCTTTTGCATTTGTGCGCATCGGTTTGGCAAAGGCATTGTTTACTCAACTTCGGGGAGTAGCGAAGTGAGGACTTTTCGGGAAGCCTTTGCTTCCGGCGACACTAAGTCTTTTATATTCGC
>JANMSG010000477.1:0-4796 GCA_031389065.1 Acidobacteriota bacterium
ATGATCTGGTCAGCAATCACGCCGATTAAAATAACTGCGCCCATCACCGCGAAATTGAGCGAACTGGGAATGCCCAGCAAATTCACAAGGTTTTGCAAAACCTGTAACAACGCCGCGCCAATCAGGATGCCGACGATGGAGCCTTCCCCGCCGCGCAAGCTACAGCCGCCCAACACCGCCGCCGCGATGCCGTAAAGCTCATAAAAACTTCCGTGTGACGACGGCGATATCGAGTTCGTGTAAAAGGCGATGAGAATGCCTGCGACGCCGACGAGAGCGCCGCATATCACATAGGCGCTGGCGATGACCTTGCGCGAGTTGATGCCCGAATACTTGGCGGCTTCTTCGTTGCGCCCGACGGCGAAAAGATAGCGACCATAAACGGAGCGATGCAAGACTACCCACATCACCGTCGCGATGAGGATGAGTAGAATGAATGGCGTTGGAATGTGAAACAGGCTCCCGGATGCCAGCTCTTGCAAAGTTTCAAAGCCCTCAGCGCTGCCGAATCCTTTGGTTTCGTCGCTTGAGATGAAGCGCGCCAACCCTCTATAAAACAGCAAGCCGCACAGCGTCACAATGAAGGGTTGTATGCGAACTCGCGTAATCAGAAAACCATGAATCCAGCCTAAAACCATCGCCAGCATAATCGTCGCAGGCACAGCAAGATATGCAGGCGTATGCCACTCTGTCAGCATCATCGAAAGAAAAACACCTGACAGAGCAAAGACCGAACCTACCGATAAATCAATGCCACCGGTGATGACGACGATGCCTAAACCGATACTGAAGATGCCGTAAAGCCCGATCAAACGAGCCATGTTTTGCAGATTGGCTCCGCCTAAAAAGCGTGGATTGATGATCGCGACAACAACGCACAAGAGTACAAGCAAAACAAATATTCCGAGTTCTTTTTTCATTTTCTTATTTTGACTGTTGCTTCCAAAATCGAAAGTAGGGGCAAGGCTTGTCCTTGCCCGAATCGGCGACAGCCGATGAACCATCATTGCGCTTCGCGCAATTCGGGCAGGTACGAGACCTGCCCCTACTTCACAACACCATTTCCACCACTACTTCATTTCGTGGCATTACCTGAGCGCCCATGCGGCTAATTATTACTGACTGCCAGGCGCATAATTGCTTCTTCGCTGCATTCCTCGCGATTGAGAATTCCCGCGACAGCGCCTTCCTGCATAACCGCTATGCGATCGCTTATGCCTAAAATCTCTTCCATATCGCTGCTGATCATGATGACGGCAACACCTTGGTCTGCAAGCTCGCGCATAAGCTGATAGATTTCCGATTTGGCTTTAATATCAATGCCCCGCGTCGGCTCGTCGAAGATCAAAACTTTCGGATGCAAGGACAGCCATTTCGCCAGCACAACTTTTTGCTGATTGCCGCCGCTGAGATTGGCAACCTTGGTTTCAATGGATGGCGTTTTGATATGCAAGCTCTCGCACATTCTTTGGCTAACGGCTTTCTCCCTATCGCTTTTTATCAACCCTTTCCATGAATATTCAAACAGCGCAGGCATGGTGATATTTTCCCGAACCACCATATCAACGAGTAAACCGGTATTGCGGCGATCTTCGGGTATCAAATAAATGCCGTTTTGAATTGAATCTTTTGGCGAATTGACTTTCACTGGCTTGCCATCAATAAAAATATCTCCTCCGAGCGCCGCATCAACGCCAAAGATTGCTTGTGCGACTTCCGAGCGCCCCGCGCCGACGAGTCCCGCAAAGCCTAAAATTTCACCTTTCCCAACATCGAAAGAGACCGCATGACTGGCATACCTTTTGGTCTTGAGATTTTGAACCTGGAAAAAGCTTTCGGTGTTTTTTGCATCGCGCTGCACATAAAAATCTTTGAGGTCGCGGCCGATCATCAGCTTAATCATCTTGTCGCGGGTAATCTCTTCACGCACCAGCGTTCCGGCGTTTTTGCCATCGCGCAAAGCGACCACGCGATCCGCGAAGCTTTCGATTTCGCTCAGACGATGCGAGATATAAATGATGCTGACACCTTCGGCGCGCAACTCGGAAACAACTTTCAACAGCCTTTCGGTTTCGCTCAAGGTCAAGCTCGAAGTCGGCTCGTCCATAATCAGGATACGAGCGTTTTGCGAAAGAGCCTTAGCGATTTCGACTAACTGTTTTTGCGCGATGGAAAGATTGCCGACCAAAGTCCGGCTGGAAATATCCAAGCCCAGACGCTCGAGATAGACGGAAGTTTGCGCGTGAATCTTCTCGCTATCAATCAATTTGAGAAGTCCTGCTTTGAGAGGTTCGCGCCCTAAATAGACATTGCCTGCCGCGTCCAGATTATCCAGCGTGTTCAACTCTTGATGAATAAAACCGATTCCCAGATTGATGGAGTCTGAAACGGAGGGCATCGTTACAGGCTTGCCTTCGATGAGAATAGAGCCTGCGTCCGGTTGATGAACGCCGCCCAGTATCTTCATCAAAGTTGATTTTCCCGCGCCGTTTTCGCCGATCAAGGCGACGACTTCGCCCCTGTAAACTTGCAGGTCAACGGCGTCCAAAGCTTTCACGCCGGGAAAGCTTTTGCTGATGCCCTTCATTTCAAGAATCGGTGTTTGCATCAGCGCGCCTTGAGCTTTTCGAGCTTTTCAGCAAATTCTCCAACATTCTCTTTCTTGAGTATCAGAGTCGGAATAAATAGCTGTTTGCTTTCCGGAATGGACGATTTATCGCCGCGCAGAACTTTCTCCATCAACAGGATTGCCTGGTAACCAAACTCAAAGGGTTGTTGCACAATGGTCGCGTAAATCCCTCCGCTTTTGATTCCGGTTATGGTCTGTTCTTCTTCATCGAAACAGACAATCTTCACCTGCCCGATTTTGTTCGCCTCTTTGACAGCGTTTAAAATCGCCGGGCCGTTGTAAGACCACAAGCCTACGAGTCCGGCGATGTCTGGATGTTTCACCATCGCATCAGAGACATTGGCTCTGGCGCGAACACGGTCTGTATCGTCGGTTCTGACATCAAGGATTTCGACTTTCGATCCTGCCAATGCCTCTTTAATACCTTGATGGCGTTCCTGGGCGTTCTGGGCGTCGAGTTTGCCTACGAAGATCATAATCTTTCCGCCGTTGGGCAGCGCTTCTTTTATCATCTGCCCCGCCTGTCGCCCGGCAGCGCGATTGTCTGTACCGATATAACAAGCGCGCTCGCTGTTGGGAGCGTCGCTATCTTGCGTGATAACCAAAGACTGTTTTACAGTTTCGTTTATCATCTGCGTTTGATTGACGGGGTCAACCGGACTGATTGCCATTCCATCAATGCCTTTGGCAAGCAAATCATCAACAATTCGTTTTTGCTCGGCGGCGGTTCCATCGCCCGGAATCTTGAAATCAACCACCACGTTATCGAGTTCTGCGTCAGCCTTTTCACAACCTCTGCGCGCCAGCGTCCAGAAATCGGAAGCATTGTTTGTGATAAAAGAGACTTTGAAGGTCTTGCGTGCAGCATCTTTGGGCGTTGTGCAACTGGCGAACATTCCTATGGCAAACAAACAAACAACAGCGAAAAACCAGCGATTAAACATTCTCATTTTCCATCCTCCGTTAAAAATCTTGATTCAGGACCTCAAGCTCTAGCCCTTTTGACGATCGTGCTTCTCTTCACAGCAACTCTCAAAAGTATTTTGCTTCCCGGTCAGCTCTCGATAAAAATTCCGGTGTAAAATTAGCGAGGTAATATATAAAAGATAAGCGGCTCAGGGCAAACCAGTCTCTCAAGCTGTTCCTTAAAAAGTCAAATAAAATATCATTATTTTGCTTGTGAAATGCGTTCCTTCAAGCGTTGTAGAATTGCCCAAGGATCTTTTTACAAAACTTTTACATATTTTTACATCTTTTTGAAGACATTAGGAGCGGCTCTGCGTATGCTGTGCATGTTTGCAATTGTGTGTATCCTGCTATGGTAGAAAGGCTGGGTAAATTCATTTCTCTCCAGGTACACACAATCGCAAAATGATTCTTCAACCCTTCCCAATAAACTACGAGAACATCTCTTCAGACTACTTACTCAACTTATCTATGTGTATGCTTTTAATCTGAGGACATTGGCAATTTAAAGTCATTCTGGTTTAATGAGAGCTGTCCGTTGAAAGGAGCAGCAAGCAATGGTTCAGAAGATTCTTACAAAGAAAACGATTCAGAGGAATGTAAAGGCTGGGAAATTTGTATCGCTAAAAACTGGAAAGAAAATAAAGAAAGAGAAGACTGCTGATGAATTAATGCTAGAAGCCTGGGAGACTACCTATACGAATCATCAGAAAGATATTGAAAGAGCTAATAAACTTCTCCTTCGCGCCTGGCAAAAGACCTATGAAAACCGGAACCATAGGTTAGACTGATGGCTGTTGTATTTGATACCTCGATCTTTATCGCTTACAAACCAAGCATAGATATTCATTCTTCAAGCTACCAACTTTCCGCTGTAGTAATTCAAGAGTTAATGTCTGGGGCACGTGATAGCTCAGAACTCAAATTCTGGGAAGCCCTTGCACGAGATTTCTGGAAACAAGATCGCCTCCTTATCCCAACCTATGAAGATTGGCTTCTGGCTGGCAGAGTCCTCAATTCCCCCCTTCGCGGTCTCAAATCCAAGCGCGGCGGTAAGACTCCCAAACTTCACCCCGACGATAAGCAAAGAATCATAAGAGATGTGCTGATTGCCCGAACCGTCCGGCGCGTAAACGGACTTCTGGTGACAGACAACTTGGATGACTTCAAACGGATCAAGAAGTTCTGCGATGTACGCCTA
>JANMSG010000478.1:0-5913 GCA_031389065.1 Acidobacteriota bacterium
CCGGAAAACTGTACAAAGTAGGAATCATTATACGGCGAGTTGTTGTCGGCTTTGCTGCGCACCCACAAACGATAAGGCACGCCAGCCTGCGCGTTGAAACTCATCTCAAAATAGCTCGAAGGATTGGCCAGCGCATTTGCCAGTTTCGCCGCGCCAGCGTCCGGGTTCCAGATGCGGGAGCCTCCTGCTGCTGTTGCGTCCGCTACGCTTGAAAAATTTCCGACTTTCACGGTCGCTGTAGATGGATATAAAACAATATCACTAGCGCTCGTTTGTGCGGACGTAGAAGCCAGCACCAGTCCTGCAACACTCAAGGACAGAAGTAAAAATTTGTAACCTATCTGTCTTAGAATTCTTTCCATTATTCCTTTTTCTCCCTACATTTGTTTTATTTTTGTGAGAAACCTTGCTTGTGAAGACGAGTCAAGGCGATTTGCTCATCCGGCTATAGCCTGGATTTGCTAACTACAATATTTCTGAATCTAAAGATTGCTAAAAAAAATCTGACGGTATTGACAAGGAAACAGTGCAAACACTCCTGGATCACCCTTGGAAGTGCGTATAAAGTTTCCACAGAAACTATTTAGATTGTCATTCAAAATAAAGATATCGGTACGTAGAGGGCATACTACAGAGAAGGAGACTCCAATCTCAGATTTTATTCCACGTTACGGGAAGGCGGTCGCGAGTGATCCGTTATGAATACACCTATATCCACAATGTAAGCGCGTTTAGCCAACCTTTCAATTAATTCTTGACCCAATGGGGGGGAGCTAGAGATTGCATTACGGCCGGGCTTCAATCCGCCTTAATACGTATAGTGAGGTATTCCCGTTATAGACAAAGCTTTTTACTACCACTGTGTTTTTGGTTTTGGTTTCGAGAGTCGGATTATACTTTTAGGGTATGGTGAGGTCAATAATAACTCTGACGACAATGCAAGATTATGAAATCATCATATCATTGCTTATAAAATAATCCTCTACAAAGCTCCTTACTATTATGCTTTGGTATTGCTTGAATCGCTCAATAAACTTGTTGCATTTCGTTAGCCTAAAAAATCTTCTAGAGGTTGTAAATCAAAATAGTAGAGTATTTTGCAGATACTCTACTATTTTGAGTATTCAATAAATAGAGCGAAGAATATTGCGAGCCAGTCCCTGGTCAATGATGCCTTTGGTATTCATGACTTGATGCTTGGAATCGCAAGATTTGATTATTCCTCAAAGGCGGTAGCTTGCCTAAAATAAATGATTGAAGAGTAGAAGGGATATAAAAATTAGAATCATAGGCGTAAAGAATGCACTTAGATGTAATTATTCCCACATATAACCGCCAGGAATTACTGCAACGAACTTTGCGAAGCTTGCTTGACGCCAAGGTGCCATCCGATTTACGAGTTCAGATCACTGTGGTGGACAATAACTCTAAAGATCAGACTCCACAAATTGTTGAGAAATGGATGGATAGATTTGATGGCAGACTGAGCTATTTATTTGAAGGACGACAAGGCAGGTCATCAGCTTTAAACACTGGAATCAGAGCAACGCAAGGCGATTTGGTTGGTATGATAGATGACGATGAAGAGGTGCATCAGCAATGGTTTGAAACCATATCTGAGGCCTTCAAGAGCGGTAATATAGATTTTATCGGAGGTCCTTATCAGCCACGCTGGGGAGCTGAGTGCCCTGAGTGGTTGCCGACGAAATATGTGGGGGTCATTGGTTGGATAGACGGCGGCAAAAATGTTCGCCCCTATGACCAAAGTTATCCGGGAATTTTAATGGGCGGAAACGCCGTGATCAGTCGCGAAATCCTCAACAAAGTCGGGCTTTACTCTACGTCGCTTGGGCGAACTGACAAGCACTTGCTGGCTGGCGAGGATGAAGATATGTATGAGCGCTTGCTTGCGGCAAAGGCGCGCGGATTTTATCTGCCCGATCTCATCATTTACCATTACATTCCTGCAGAGAGGCTAACCAAGCAATACTTTCGGCGCTGGTGCTTTTGGCAAGGTGTTTCTATGGGAATCATGAATAAAGAGCGTCGTTTAGCCGTGCCATATTTCGGAGGCGTGCCAAGATACCTTTATGGCGAGGCGGCGCGAGCGATTTTCAAGCGGGTGAAAGACGCTTTTGTTACGAAAAAGAATCCTGCAGAGAGCTTTACCGAAGAACTTGCCGTCTGGAATTTAGCTGGTTCTTTTTACGGTAAGCATTTTTATAAGCCTGTTCGTTGACAGAAAACGTGTTTGCGAGTTTGCAGATGATTTCATTTGCAGGCAGAAGAATGAGAAGCCAGAAGGCAATCAACTTCAGGCCTTGTAAAAGGGCTTGATACCGCTGAAATTTTACCAGGGAGATGTACTTCAACATGGCTATGAATAGTCCATTGAGTCCGATGAGCAGCGGGGTGCTCGCTTCATCTGCACCTCGCCGCCTGGTCGTTATACGACCGCCATCGCTTACTCGACTCAACCTTGCCGCCAATTTGATGAAGTTGATGCAGTACAGGGATCTCCTCTACACCTTTAGCACACATCGCATCAAAGTGCGCTACAAACAATCCGTACTTGGAGCTTCCTGGGCGATCCTGCAACCCTTGTCCATGATGGTAATCTTCACAATTATTTTTTCGCTTTTTGCAAAGATGCCAAGCGAAGGTGTGCCCTACGCTCTTTTCGCGTACGCCGCTTTGCTGCCCTGGACATTTTTTTCGACTTCCCTGGCAAACGGTACCAGCGGTCTGGTCTCTCATACTCAGTTGGTCACCAAAGTCTACTTTCCGCGAGAGATTTTGCCGATCTCGTATGTTATTGCCGCGCTCTTTGATTTTCTGATTGCCTCAGTGGTCTTGGTGGGCTTGATGATGTACTACCAAGTGCAGCCGACGCGCAACGCTCTCTATGCGGTGCCGATTATCTTGATCCTGACCTGCTTTGCGACCGCTATGTCTCTGTTTTTTTCGGCAACTCAGGTGCGTTTTCGAGACATAGGCGTAGCGGTTCCGCTGCTCTTGCAGTTGTGGATGTTTGCAACGCCGGTCATCTATCCGTTGAGCGCTGTACCGACGCGAGTGCGCCCTCTCTACCTCTTCAATCCAATGGTCGGAGTGATAGAAAACTTCCGTCAAACGATTTTGAATGGAGCCGCACCTGATTTTTATTCGCTCGGATTATCGGCAATCATTTCGATAATCCTGCTTATTGCTTCCTACCTCTATTTCAAGCACATGGAAGCCACGATGGCTGACATCATATAGACCACTAGACAGGAGAGTCATGTTCGATCTGAAATTTGATGGGGTCTCGAAAAAATATCGCATTCGCGGAGAAGTCGAACGCCCTGAGTCACCGAATAAGCTCATCCGCAAATTGCAGAGTCTTCGACGCCGCTCAAAGGAATTCTGGGCAATTCGTGACGTTAGCTTTGAAGTCGAAAGGGGCGAATCTCTGGGCATTATCGGGCATAATGGCGCAGGCAAAAGCACCATTTTAAAACTGCTCTCCAATATCACTACCCCTACACAAGGCGAGATTAAAATCAACGGCAGCCTCTCCGCCTTGATCGAAGTAGGCTCCGGGTTTCACCCGGAACTGACAGGGCGCGAGAATGTTTATCTGAACGGCTCGATTCTCGGTATGCGCCGCCGGGAGATCGCCAAGAAACTCGACAGCATTGTTGAATTCGCTGGCATCAAGTCGTTTCTGGACTTACCTGTAAAACGCTATTCATCAGGTATGTATGTGCGCCTGGGATTTTCCATAGCGGCTCATCTGGAGCCCGATATCCTGTTGCTCGATGAAGTTCTTGCGGTGGGTGATTTGGCTTTTCAGTCGAAGTGCCTGCAACGCATAGAGGATCTCAGGCGAGCCGGAACAACCATCGTATTTATTTCGCACGATCTTGGTGCGGTACAACGTTTATGCAAACGCGCTCTGTTGATGGAGCAAGGCGAGATCGTTGCCAGCGGTTCGTCATTTGATGTTGTACGCGAGTACCAGCGCACCGTCTCTGACCTCTCGCCGCCCGCTATGCACGGTCAACTGGTGTCTAAAGAAGCAGAGGTCACAGCATTGCGTTTCTTTGATCTTACTGGCAATGAAACGGATTCGTGCGCGACCGGCGAGCCGCTACAGGCGAGGCTCGAATACGTTGCGCATAAGGCGATCAAAGATTGTGTTTTTGAGCTTTTCTTTTCCTCAGGTGATCGCGAAATCCATTGTCACCTTACCACGGAGGTCAGCGGCGACCCGCTTGACCTTGAGCCGGGGGCCGGAGCGCTAGAGTTTTCCTGCGCTGAAGTCGGACTACTCCCCGGTCTCTATCATGTGGATGCGACCATCGCGCATCGCGGAGCCCCGGGGGGCAGTGCGATTGACTGGCAAAGCCGTCGCGCGATGCTGCGCATAGATCCAGGCAAGATGGTTCGCGGGAAATTTTATATGCCTCACGAATGGCAACATGAACGAACGAATATGCAACACTGCGTGGCAGCAGAGCAACTCGTCAGCAATGCGGTTTCAAATTTATGAGCGATTTCTCTCTTTCTCATCCAAGTCAAATGGATGCAAACCTGATAGAACGTCAAGCTTGTAAAAACGGCGAGCCAAGGAGTCAACAGAGCTTGACTGACCCCTTCGATATATCGGTGATTATCTGTACCTATAATCGCTGCGACCTGTTAAAGAAATCTATTGAAAGTGTGCTCTCACAAGATTGCGGACAAGTGCGCTATGAACTCATCATTGTTGATAATAATTCATCAGACCAGACAAGACAGCTGTGTGAATCATTTCTATCACAGTCTTCAATTCCTATGCGTTATATCTTCGAGCCACAGCAAGGGGTAGCGTATGCGCGCAACACAGGAATGGCGCAGGCGAAAGCGCCGCTCTTCGCCTTTTCCGATGACGACGTGTGTATAAGCAGAAATTGGATAGCCAGTATCAAACGCGCCTTTGATGAACACCCGGAGATAGACGGTATCGGCGGCAAGGTTTTACCAAAGTGGCAAGAGGAACCTCCCAAATGGCTGACGCGCAAGCATTGGACGCCGCTGGCGCTGCAAGATTACGGCGATGCGCCTATACGGATTCACGCGGGGAATACGCTTTGCCTCATCACAGCGAATCTCGCTTTGCGACGGGAAGTATTCGAGCACATCGGTCTTTTCTCACCTACTTTGCAGCGCGTCAAAAATAGCATCGGCTCCATGGAAGACCATGAACTACACCTGCGTTTATGGCAGGCCAATTATCAGGAAATGTATATACCCGATGTCGTCGTGAAGGCACTGGTGCAGTCGGAACGCTTGACCAAAGAGTACCATAGAAAATGGTACAAGGGACATGGCTACTTCTATGCCCTGCTTCGTGACCAGGAGTTTGAGCGTTCTTCGCTTCGGCTCTTTGACGTGCCCACTCATTTGTATAAACAAGCCTTCCTTGATCTGTTGCATTGGAGCAAAAACCGACTGACTGGAAATCAGGAAAAAGCCTTTCTGCACGAAACCAGCCTCTGTTTTTTTGCGGGTTTCTTTCAACAACGCCTTAAGACATTCCTCGGCTCAGAGCACCCCTCTTTGTTACGCGAGCTAGCCGCGTTCTTCTATTCGCTACCCAGACTCTACAGAGGTAGAAAAGTCCGCAACGGATAACCCTGGCTTGATGATCAGTAATAGGTTGCCATACAAAAAGGTCACGTGGGGCGCGTATTTTTTACCGGTTCGCAATCATTTTCGCTCTGCCTGAAACTTTTTTCTTCCTCTTGTCACTTACTGCCGTATCCCATTATTTCTTGAAAGGTGAAGCTAATGAAAAAAATTTTGCAATCGCTTTGTCTGCTGGCAATTCTTGCCGCAGGCACCTCCCTGACGTTTGGTCAAGATAGCAAGGAGACCAGAAAAACAGCA
>JANMSG010000505.1:0-2728 GCA_031389065.1 Acidobacteriota bacterium
CACCGACGATGCGCCCGTCAACACCGTCATAGAGACCAGACCGTCGCCAAATTCTTCCGTTAAATCCAGTTCGCTCGTCACCATAGTCGTCAGCAGTGGACCCGCGCAAAACAAGAGCCAACTCAACAAGGAACTGCAAAAGTTTCTAGCTAACGGTTTCTGGCGATCAATTCCTATTGCAAAAATTTCAAATGAAGAAGAGACTCCCTCTGCAAACCAGAAACCAGAAATCATAATTTTCAAGAAAATGTTTTCAGCGAAAAGTTACGTAGTCCCGCCTTCAGGCAGAAGTCTTTGCCTGCGACAAATTCCGCCTGCAGGCGGGACTACGTAACTTTTTTCTTAACCTCATATTGAAACCAGAAATCAATCTATGATAGAAATCGCTCCTTCTATTCTTTCTGCGGACTTCGCAAGGCTTGGCGAAGAAATCCAGGCAGCCGAGCGCGGTGGCGCGGGCCTCCTTCACGTTGACGTGATGGATGGTCATTTTGTGCCGAACATTACCATAGGCCCTGTGGTGGTGCAATCCATTCGACAGGTGACGAGTCTGCCTCTCGATTGTCATTTAATGATTACAGACCCAGATGACTACATTGAAGATTTCGCCAAAGCGGGAGCCAACTTGATTTCGGTTCACGTCGAAGCGGTCCCCCATCTGCATCGAACGGTGACGGCGATTCGCAAGTTAGGTTGCCGACCCGGAGTCGTTTTGAACCCGGCAACACCGCTGGTTTTGGTCGAAGAAATTTTGCCATACGTTGATTACGTTTTGCTGATGTCGGTCAATCCTGGCTTCGGCGGGCAATCGTTCATAGAGACGGCGCTTGACAAGGTAAGTCGCTTACGCGATATGATTGAGAGTCGCAGCCTTGATGTAAAAATAGAGATAGATGGTGGAGTAGATACAAAAAACGTGGCGGAGGTTGTGCGTCGCGGAGCGCAATGGATCGTCGCAGGCTCGGCAGTCTTCGGCAAAGATGATCCCGAAGAAGCAACTCGCGCGCTCAAACAGAAAGCCTTAGAGCCGTTTGCTATTTAACCCGTGCAAAAACTTCAAATGAAAATAGATAAAAGGAATGAATAAGAAGAGGAGAGGTGAAAAGGTGAGGGGAAATGATAAACCTCCTTTCATCTCTTCACCTCTTCTCTCCTTCATTTCAAAAAGGGTAGTTTTATGAAAGCAGTTAAAATACTAATCTTTGCGATCGCAATTTCTCTTTCGTTCGCAGCTTGCGGCGGCAAGGCGAAAAACAAGATCACTCTCGAAGAAGCCAAAGGGCCGGGACGCGATAAAGAACTTTTCCGCGAGGCCGCCGATGCCATGCGCAAAGGTGCCTGGGACAGGTCAAGGATATTGATCAACACCATGATCAATACATACCCGGACAGTCCGCTGGTAAAAATCGCCAAGCTCGCCAACGCCGATTCGTTTTACTACGAAGGTGGCACGAAGAATTTAGCGCAAGCCGAAGTTCAGTATCGCGAGTTCGTAGAATTCTTCCCTGATGACCCGCTTGCCGATGACGTGATGATTAAGATGGCAGAGATTCATTTGCGCCAGGTGCAATCTCCTGATCGCGACCCAACGCATGCCAAACTTGCCGAGCGCCAGTTGAAAGAGACGCTGCGCCGCTATCCAAACACCGATAAAAAAGATCTGCTGGAAGAGCGTATGACCGACGTACAAGAGATTCTGGCGATGCACGAATTGAAGGTTGCCAGATTCAACTTTGAACTTCGGCAAGCCATCGCTGGCACACAGATGCGAACCGAAGAGATCTTGAATAAGTATCCAAACTTCTCGCGCTTTGATGAAGCGCTGTGGTTGCACGCGCAAACCATGGCGCTTCAAGAGGACACCGAAACCGCTGGCAATGACCTGACCAGACTGATTACCAACTTTCCGAAATCTGAATATATCGAAGCCGCCAAAAAGATGTTGACCACATTCGGCAAACCTGTGCCTGAGCCTGACCCTGCGAAGGTTGCCGAGGGTAAAGGCGAAGAAAAAGGTGTGGTGTCGAAAGTCACAGGGCTGCTTTTCGGACCGAAGATTGACACCTCAACCAAAGGCGTAGTGATTGACCGCGAATTGAAGACCGAAGAGATCGTCGCGCGCGCCCAGGAGTTAGGCGGAGCAGCGAAAGTTGATGGTCCGATTACCCCTGGCGCTGCCACGACTTCAAACGCGCCAGATACTCGTCCGCGTCGCACGACAGGCAGCGCCGGTCAGGACGTCGAAGTTAAATCCGGTACGACTCCCAGCACGTCGAACAAAAAAGACGCAAACAAGAAAGATAAAGAGAAAAAGAAAGACAACGATGGCGCTGCAAAAGTATTGCGTAACCCTTAAAGATAGATGTCAGATGTCAGATGCTAGATGTTAGTTTTGCTTCTTAACTTTGCGTTAGCCCGTACGTTTGACTGCTAACATCTGACAACTGACATCTGACATCTGAATTATGAAAGTTCTCGTCATTGGTGGAAGCGGCTACATCGGCAGTCACACGGTTGAGGAACTGTTGCGGCGCGGATATGCTGTCTCCGTCTTTGCTCGCGGCAACACTGCTGTCCCATTCCCCGCGAAAATTTCGATCATCAAAGGCGACCGCCACAACCATCAAGACATTGTAAAATTACGCTCTCAGCGTTTCGATGCGGTCATAGACATCAATGCCTACACCCGTGAAGAGACACAAACCATCATCAACGCGCTCGACGGCTT
>JANMSG010000582.1:0-6704 GCA_031389065.1 Acidobacteriota bacterium
GAAAGGCTCCGTAGCGGTTTGATTTATGGTTTGAGTTTCTGCCATGGTCTCAACTCTCATTGAAGAAATCTGCCATCAGTTGATCCTGCGCCCGGTAGCTGCCTGCTTTAGTAAAGTTGTGGCATCGAGAATCAGCACCACTTGTCCGTCACCCAATTCGGTTGCGCCTGCAATGCCTGCAACTTGAATCAGCGGATCAGTGAGCGCCCGCACGACGATTTCCCGTTGTCCGAGTATGCGTTCAACTGCGATGCCAAAGGCATTTGTGCCGCCGCCGATCACAAAAACATGAAGCGCTTGCCCGTAATTTTCCTCAAACCCGAATAAGCGCGCAAGTCTAATGAGCGGTAAAACGCCGCCACGATATGGAATAATTTCGTTATTCTCAAACGCCTTGATTGACGAGGACTCGACGGCAAGAACTTCGCGTACCGATGATTGTGGCACGGCGAATTTCTGCCCGCCTACGGAAACAATCAGCGCATCGGCTATCGCCAAAGTAAACGGCAACTGGATGGTGAAGCGTGTGCCGCGCCCGACCTCTGTATCCAAGGTAAACGACCCGCCAAGCCCCAGCACAGTATTTTGCACAACCGCCATTCCTACGCCGCGCCCGCTTGTGCGATCGGCTTCTTCGCGGGTCGAAAAACCGGGCGAGCAGATGAGGTCAAGTAGAGCTTCGTCATCGAGTTTTATATTCTCCGAGACCAGTCCCATTTGGTTAGCGCGTCGAGCGATCTCGTCGCGGTCAATGCCCCGCCCGTCATCTTCGACCTCTATCACCACCGTCTCAGCCGCCGTGAAAGCGCGTAAGGTAATGGTTCCCACAAGCGCTTTCCCTGAAGCTTCGCGCTCGCCTGTTGCCTCCAGCCCATGGCTGATGGCGTTGCGCACCAGATGCATAAGCGGGTCTATCATTCGTTCGATCAGGAGTTTGTCAATCTCTGTATCCTGGCCGCTCAATTCCAGATTGATCTTCTTCTGATACTCGCGTGATAGATCACGTATGACAAAGCGCATACGCTCGAAAATTTCGCCCACCGGCACCATGCGCACGCGCAAAACGCCTTCGCGCAGGTCGCGTAGCTGGCGCTCGATCATCAAGTTCGTCTCTTGCAAAGCGCGCCAACGGGAGGCGGGCATTTCGGTCTCCGCATGTTTTAGATTTTCTTCGAGGCGCGAGCGACTGACGACGAGTTCGCCAACCATTCGCATCAACTCGTCCAGGCGGCTCAAACTGACTCGCACAACATTGGCTGAAGCAATGATCGGCGCAGCATTGTTTGCGCTTGCAAGCGCATTGTCAGTCTTGGTTGGTTCAAGAGTTGCTGGCGCTACTTCTTCAAACCGTTCATAAGTCAGCCCGCACTGGCGAAGCGCCTCAAAGTCGGATTCATCGGCGCGGCTAGCCACTATGAATTCAAAAGCGATACCGCCTTCTGGCAATACTCGCGGCGCACCATTCTTTAATTCTCCTACTTCGTGTAAACGAGTGCGAACCAGGTTTATGTTGATGCCGCGTTCGGCAAGGGCTGGTGTCGGGATGAATTCAAAACGCCAGAGCCTTTCGGCACTTTCGCTGGCGTCGGCGATTTGCTGCTTACCGTCAGCCTCTACCCCTTCATCCGCAGGAGCCTCCGTCTTTGCCTGAGATGATTTTTCTATGGGCGCGGGATTCTGGGTGATCGCTTCGAGTCGCGCGATAACCGCAGTGATGTCTGGTGGCGGGTTCTGTTCGCGCCTTGCAGAGATGACCTGCTCTAATACTTTGGTGCTGGCAATCAAACTATCTATACCCTCTTGCGTCAGCGTAGTCTGAGCGTCTCGCAAGATGCGCAGGTAAGATTCCATATGGTGAGCCAGTTGTTCGGCTTCGCGCAGCCCTACCATTCCCGATATGCCTTTCAAGGAGTGAAAGCTGCGAAACAGATTATCGAGCAAAGGGCGATTGATTTGCGGGAGATTGACGAAGCGCTCAAGCGCGAGCAAATCACGGCGCAAAGCAGTCAAATGCTCTTCGCTCTCGGAAAAATAATCATCAAGGAATTCAGCGATAAAACTATCGTTAATCTGCGGTTCACTGATAGACAAGGCAGTACCTTTATGGTTTCCCCTTTAACAAATCAAGCACTTGCGCGGCAAGCACATTGGGAAGAAAGGGCTTCGTCAGATAAACAGAGGCTCCTATCGCAAGCGCCGCCGAGCGGCTGTCATCATCGCCTCGCGTCGTCAATACGATAATAGGAGTATTACTACGCAGCTTGTGATTACGCACAAAGCTGACCACCTCAAGTCCGTGCATATCCGGCATATTCAAATCAAGAACAATTAAATGAATCGGTACGAGAGCAAGATATTCAATGGCTTCGAGTCCGCTTGATGCTTCGTGAAAATTGATATTTGCCAAATTACGCAAGGAGGCAACAACCATCCGCCGCATCGTTGGTGAATCATCTACGACCAGAATTTCACTCATACAGGATTCGTTCTCCAACACAGGAATCAGCATTCGCAATTATCTAAGCGAGATAAGCTTCCGACCTACCGACAGGCATTCTCCAGGCGCTTTTCCCAACATCTTTCCTAATAAACTTTGCCTGACAGCGCGCCAGGACGGAAATTCTAACATATAATTAATACCTTGAAGCGTTGTAAAGTTTGGGGTAGTGAGGAAATCGCGAGTTGCTGAACCTGTATCCGTCTTTAGCCACTTCAACTTGTCATCATTCATCATTGGATTGATGTAACATTTCTCGGACAACTTCTCTCAAGCCATTAAATTCAAACGGCTTGAAAAATACTCTGTTTGCTCCCGCCTCAACAGCTTCATCTGAATTTAAGCTGCTGACTGCGGTGAATATCAGGATAGGAATTTTGGCGATCTCTGGTTGGGAACGGATTTGCTTGATCATCTCCATGCCATCGAGCTTGGGCATCGCAATGTCAGTGATGATTAAATCCGGCTTTTCTGCTTTCGCCATATAAATCCCTTCCTCACCGTCAACGGCTGTAGGGACATCGTATCCTGCGTTTGTGAAATAGTGATGAAGTGCAAGGCGCGTATCGGCATTATCTTCGATGATAAGTATCTTTAAAGGCATGGGAGACTCCTACAGGGATGAAGTAAAATGGAAAAACAATATACTCCTCGTTGTAATTAATCTCAACAAAAACCCGTAGTGGGACAATCGTCATTGATTGTATACAGCAAGCCACTGGATGAAAAGTGGTCCGCTAAAACCCCTGCGACAGGTTCGCCCAATGTTATCATTCGGGACATTGAAGGCTAAGCAGCGATGACTGTCGCTCTATGGTTCGCCATAAATATCCTCCGGACAGAATATCACTATGGTTGGCTTCTGAGTTGTAAGGGATGCGCCTAAGCGCTAACCCTATGATATTTTCGATTATCAGTTTTTGGAATTTCGGTAGTGTCCTAATCTGATGGTGCTGTTTAATAGCCCGCGAAGCGGGCGTAAGCATAAAGCCACGGGTGTCAGCCCGTGGACAGATGCCCAACACCATAGCGAGCCCGCGAAGCGGGTGATAGACGGGATTCATGCTATCTATCACCCGCTTCGCGGGTTCTCACATAACACCACAACTTTAGGACACTACTGAATCTCCGTCACACCTCAACTCTTTCTTTGGTAGGTGCAAACCTTGGCGCTGTATGATTTCCATACTTCTTTAGCCTCTTTCCCGAAAAAGCAAATGACAAAACGCAATGAAACAAGACGGTTAATCTCATAGATAACCGCTATAGAGCCGGCAGTGCGTTAGGTTGGTAAATGGTAATTTTTTGATATTTCTAAAGTTAAAGCCACTCAAAAGATAGCTGTAGACCTGCCTTAGATAACACGTAACAGGAAGCATTCATAAGCAGATGTTTTTCCAAAGATGTGGGCGCAAATTTGCTTATTCATGTGGTTTCAATGACGCTATCTATTAAATAAGGGGATTTATGGCGAAATCAAGACGCCCACTTCTGCGATTTTTCATTCTGAGCTTGTTGCTGGTCATTATACCTATCGCCATCGCGCCATTTTTGCCGCTTGGTTCGCTCAAGCCTGCCGTGGAAAACAAGTTGTCTGAATTAATGGGTCGCAAAGTCACGGTTGGCACCTTACGCCTGAGCCTTTTCGGCGGTCCCTATTTATATATCAATCAGATGAGTGCGAAAGAAGATCCGGCATTCGGTGATGGCAATTGGCTGCAAGCCAATCAGGTTCGCGCCGATTTTTCTATCCTCTCGTTCGTGCTTCGCCGCCAAGTCGAACTTGATAGTTTAACCATTCAATCACCTGATTTAATTTTCACGAAAAACTCCGCAGGGGCGTGGAGTTGGACAACCCTGGGCCGGCCTGAGCCTGCGACAAGCGCAAAATCTGAGTACCGCTCGCAAACAGGTTTTCGCGCGCTCTTCGCTCTGATGATGCAAAGTCTGCGCGACACCAACATCAAGAAGGTTTTGCTTGAACAGGCATCGGTTACATTTATTGATCAATCGGGTACCCAATCACCTAAAACCATTTATCGTAATGTCGGACTTCAAGCCTTCATAGATAGACAAGGCAGCAACAGTCATGTAACAGGCAGTCTTCGCGCTCAGTCTGAAGAGAGTAATGGCGCAGATTTATTGCGAGCCGAAATGCCTTTCAATTTGACGATTGATAAAACGCAGACTCCTGGTTTTGCTGCGCAAGGCAGCCTTGGACCAGGGGCTATTGAATCAAAGAATTTTTCAGCCGAAAACTTTCAATCACAACTTGATATAAGAGATAACGCAGTAAAGTTTGAGCAGATGGAGATGAATCTCTATGAAGGTAGCCTGCACGGCCAATTGCAGCTCAATCTTGCCACCCAACAATTCACTGCCGAAGGTGATGTCAAAAACCTCAATCTGGATCAGGCGCTGGCAAGCAAATTACAAATGCCCGGTCAGATTACCGGTCACATCAACGCGCAATTCAAACTGGGCGGACAGCTGCGCGCCTTTCAAGAGACCGTGCCAACCATCATCGGCAGCGGGCGCGTCATTTCAGAGAGACTTTTTATCGCCAGTGTTAATCTCAGCGAACAGGTGGCGCGCGCCTTAAAGCTCAATGAAATCGGCGATATGAATCAGGGTACGGAGTTGGGTACCGTTGAGGCAAATTTTCATATAGAAAAAGGAATCGTCACCACCAGCCAGGTGCAAATTCAACAGCTTGACGGTCTTGGCGATGCGACGTCAGATCAAGGGTGGTTTCAGGTTGGCTCTACGCCTACATTCAATTATGACGCAAGTGTTTTGCTGTCGAACGTGGCAACTGCGCAGGTCAAAACCACCAGCCCACTGATTGGCGCGGCTGTGTCTTTACTGGAAGTCAACAATCGTATTGCAGTACCCGTCAGCATTACCGGTGAAGTACGCAATCCACAAGTAGCTGTGGATGTAAGAAAATTTATCCTTGGCTTTTAACTTTTGAGGGCCCAGGCGAGACGCAAAACCTAAAACTGATCGTAAGGAGGAAAAATGATTACCAAACTTGAAAACATAAATCGCTCAGAGAGCACAGGCTCTGAAAATTTACAGCATGCCTTCGGGATTCGACTGGTAACACTTATTATTATTTCTATCAGCTTCGCTTCATTCGGCTGCGCGCCTGCTCCGACAAATTCCAATAGCAACATCAATCGCAATACAACCGCCAGCACGACTATGAATGCAAACACTGCGGTAAATATGAACTCGAACACAGCCGCAGGGGTGAGCCCTACAGCCTTTGCGACAAAAGAGCCGGAGCAATACAGTTTGACGATGGCGATTTCAGGGCAAGGTTCAGCCAACAATAAACAGGGAACCTTACCGCAGCAGAATATAGAGTTTGCCAGAATGGGAACGGATCGCCGTTGGTCGCTTACCTTGCCAGCCATAGGACCCGTTGTTTATCTCGAAAAAACAGGCATGAGATATTTGATTCTTCCATCTCGCAATCAGTATGTGGAGATCTCGCCAGATGCGCTGGGTTTTCAACTTGGAAATGCGATGACACCGAGCGCAATGGTCGAGCGCCTCAAGCCGCGCACGCAATATGAAAGTATGGGAACAGAGACTATCAACGGGCGCATGGCTACCAAATACCGTTTTGTTGGCGCGGCTGATACCCAAACGAAAGCCGGAACCGTGCAATCAGAGAGCTTCGTTTACATTGATGAGGCAACTGGATTGCCTTTGCGTGCCGATTTGAATTTTGATTCATCGAGTGGCGGTAAAGCACAAGGCTCTATTGAAACACGCGACATTAAATTGAATCCGGACGCCAAATTGTTTGAGGTTCCTACGACATTCAAAAAGATGACGGCTGACGAGTTGAAACAACAGGTTCAAGGCTTTATTCAATTCATTAGAGTCCTGGCTCCTGCGATGACTCAGCAGGTTGGCAGTGGTTCAGCAACACCCACACCGCCGCCGGCAGCAAATCCTGGCGCAACGCCAAACGCAACCCGACCTTAATCAATTGGCACACAGGTATAGTTTCCCCAAGTGAGTTATCGGTAGTAAGCAGTCGGCAGGAAACAGTAATCGGAGTGTAGAAAGTCGGTGTTTGAATAATTGGGTAGTGTAAAAAGTAAGACTCCATGGGAAAGGGAATTCGCAGACATAGTTCCAGTGGAGCGACCTGTTGTTGCATTTCAATAACGGGGCGCTCCTATGGAGC
>JANMSG010000588.1:0-4753 GCA_031389065.1 Acidobacteriota bacterium
GCTGCACATTGCTGTCGAGTTGTGGCGCGAAGCCTTTCACCGTTAGCTCGATTCGAGTGACGCCGTGAAACTGGCTCTGGCAGCCACTTTCGCGGTCATTCTCCTTCACCCCGCCTAACAGTTGAGTTCAGTGGCGGCCCGTCAGCGCCGTCCGCTGCGACGAATTGTTCGGCGTCTACTGTAGATACAGGTGTTCCTGATTTATTATTTCGCTATCCATGTCATTTAGAAAGGAAATCAACTCAGAGAGAACAATTAGGTCCATTCTCTTCTGTCCAGTATGGTCGTCGTGAAGTTCGTGCGTAACGCCGTGAAATTGCCGAAGATGAATATTATCTGGGTGTAAAAGCGGAACGACTTGGTAGCGCTCTTTGTGTCTATTCTGAAGTTTCCAAACGATTGCCAAGTCAATTGAAGATTCAGACTTCTCTTCATTATCGAAGTCCGTCATTAGCTGATCAAATCCGTGCTTGAACTCCAGCACGTATGGCTTTGACACAAAGCCTGGTGGTGTATTTGAGTTATCGATACCAAGCGGATTCGAGTCTCGATCATACAAGTGGTTTGAGATTGGCTCGTGAAGGTGGTAACGATAGAGTCCGTCATATTGCTTGTGGCTACTCGATGCCATGACCTTAATGCCTCTGATGACTCCACCGGCGAGCAATTGATTGAATAGAGCTACAACGTCTTGCTCTGAGTTTGGCTCAGCGGAAATTGAAACCTCATTTACCGGAATGAAGAAATTTGGATTCTTCAGAGTAATTGGATGCAGCCTCTCGTGCTCTTTCTGACTATTGACCCACTCGTCAATATTCAGTTCTTCTTGGTGAGACGTACTCGGGCCGCTGTCATTTAGCAGCGAACTTCTCCAGCCCTTTAGTTTATTGACGATGCTTACAGACAGCTTTTCGCTCAGCTTTTGAAGTTCAGGCTGAAACCCTTTTCGCCCTAGGTCTGGATCGGCATTGCTTAGGTGAACAATGACGTGGGCTTGGTTTTGGTAGCGGATGTTCGAAGTCAGCGGAATCGTAATCAGTTCCCCTTGAGGCATTGCGTTTGTGGCCAGTTGAAGGCCGCCCCTTAAGACTCGCTGACCCTTTCTTAACTTTGCTGTTTCATCATTAAATTTGTCGAACACTTGCACTGCGGAATAGCAGAAGAATCCATACGCCCAAATGCCATATTTTTTTATCAGGTCTTTCTCATCAGAAGCTGACGCGAAAGTGATCAATTCCTCTGACTTCCAAAATTCATATACGCCATTAAGTTTCCTGTACTTCGGCGGAAGTTTGCTGGCATCCTTGCCTTGAGAAAGCAAAGTTGCTTGTTCCTCCGTAATATTTGCAACGCGAACGCAGGCCTTAACAACTCTGTGTGGAAAAATGTATTCACAAGACTGATTCTCTAGCGCCGTAATAATTCCATTTTCATCAGTGACCGTTAGGTCAAATACTGTATTTGCCTCTACTCCTGGTTCGGCAATTTGGCCTAGTGGGGTTTTTATGAGAAGCAAGCATTTCCATTGATCAGCGGATGATGCGCCTATCCAGCCTAGGTTCTTCGGACGGACGTTGCCCTCAAACTTAAGCGAGAAGCACGATCCCCGATCAACGCTGTCTAGTCTTGAGATGTTACCAGTCAACGCTTTTACAGTAGGCCTCGCTACTGACGCTTCATCATCGTCTACCCAAGCTCTTCCATTGAGGATCTGTGTGTTAGCGGTGAAATCTGGCGTCTTTGTTTCAATTCCCAAATTGTTAAATCCGTATGCAAGGTAGGTTGCCCCTACGCCCTTGTTTCCTCGCGTTATCTTTGAATTCTTGAATGAGATGCTTGGCGAAAGAAATGTCCTAAACTGCGCCTCTGAAAAGCCGATGCCGTTGTCTGTTACTGTCAAAGTGTTACTTTGAAGGTCTATTTCAATCCATATTTTTCTTGTGTAACCGGGTTCTTTTAGTACGCTCGACCGCAGGTCAACGGCGTCGAGAGCATTTTGAACTAATTCACAGAATGGATCAAAGAATCCGACATACGACTTAAGTATGTTTTTGATTTCTCTTTTCTTCGCTGCTGCCACAATTTCCGATGTAGCCGAACCCTGAATTTCAAGCGGATCCCAGTTTTCCATAAGTTGTCTCGTTGATGGTTAGTCTTGAAGCCTAACGCCTATTAGGCGGAATTACGTTTCTATACGCTAATTGTCGAGTATCACAACATCGTGGACACTTAAATGCTTGATTTTGCAGCAAATAGCTGTCCACGATGTTGTGATACCTGACAGCTAATAAATGGTTCCATCTGCATCTGTAAACTTCTATCTGCGTCTATATGCTTTTTTCAACCTGCATCTAAATCGTTTTGCTTCGACTGATAAATGCTTTTATGGTTCTCTGGTTTTGGACTTTTATGAATGTCCTTTTTCGTCTGATGACGGCTTGCCTTTTATTAACAGGCTCGAATGATTCTTTAATTGAAAACGGCGCAATCATAAGACCGCACCGTTTCTCAGTCAAGTTATTTTTGTTTACTCGCTCAAGCGTTCACTTAACTCTTGCGTAGTCTTCGCGGGTGCAAGGCATGTGTAGTTGCGGCAAACGTAAACTGTCGGTTTGTCATCAAGCGCGGTCTTATCTGCCAGCAGTTTGATTGCTTCAGCCGAGGTCGTATCGCCGGATTCAGTAGCCGCTACGATTTTGTTAGGAATGTAACGCGAATAAATTTCTTCGATGAATAAACGGACTTCGTGGGAATCACTGCTGCCGACGATGGCAATCTCTTTGGGCTCCGATAAATAAAAATCCAGCGAGCAGAGCATAAACCCGAACGCCGTTGGATAGCGGCTCATAAACTGTTTGGTGATTCGCAAAATCGAGAGCGCGTAATTTTGATAATTCATATCTCCGCTTAACAAACTCAGCTTTTGCAAAGCCAGAGCAGCGACAGAATTGCCCGAAGGAATCGCGTTGTCGAAATAGTCTTTCGTTCGGGTGATTAATTCTTCGTGGTCTGATGATGTGAAAAAGAAGCCCTCCTCTTTTTCATCCCAAAATTGTTCAATCATTTTGTCTGCAAGCGTTCGCGCTTCATTGAAATATTTCAAATCGAAGGTCGCTTCGTAGGTCGCAATCAAGCCCTCGATTGTATAAGCGTAGTCTTCAACGTAGCCGTTCAGCTTCGACTTGCCTGCTTTATACGTCCTGAGCAAACGACCGTCTTGCATCATGTTCTCAAGGATAAAATCGGCGTTTCGCTGCGCCACTGCGCGATAATCGTCGCGACCTAAAATGTTCGCCGCTTCGGCAAACGCCGTCAGCATCAAACCATTCCAGGCGGTCAGCACTTTGTCATCGAGTCCCGGACGGACTCTCTCTTGGCGAACGTAAAAGAGTTTCTTCTTGCCGCTTGCTAAAAGTTTATTCAAATCCTCAAGCGCGAGACTTTTCTTTTCTGCAAAGTTTTCGAGATTGTGCGGAGAATTGATGATTGAAGTTCCGTGCTCAAAATTGCCGTCTTCAGTAATATCATAAAATTCGCAAAAGATTTCTCCTTCTTCCGCGCCTAAAATTTCCAGCACTTCGGCTTTTGTCCAAACGTAAAACTTGCCTTCAACACCCTCGCTGTCGGCATCTTCCGATGAATAGAAACCGCCTGAACGATCCGTCAAATCTCTCATTATATATTCAAGAATTTCTTCGGCAACGCGACGATAGAGAGGTCTTTTCGTTGCTTGATAGGCTTGCAAATAGACGCGGGCAAGCAGCGCGTTGTCATAAAGCATCTTCTCAAAATGCGGAACCAGCCAATAATTATCAACCGAGTAGCGCGCAAATCCGCCGCCCAGGTGGTCATACATTCCGCCATTCGCCATTCTGTGCAGCGTCACTTCGACCATGTGCATGGCTTCGGGTGTATTCGTCCGTTGAAAATATCGCAGTAAAAACATAAGCGACATGGAAGGCGGAAATTTCGGAGCGCGTCCGAAGCCACCGTAAGATTTATCGAAGCCTGCGTACAGAGCCGAGTAAGCTTCATTGAAAACTTCGCTTGTCAACATATCGGTTGTCGCAGTGAAGCGATTGGTCTTTTGCAACTCGGCGGTGATGGAATCGGCGCTGCTCGCTACATCTTCACGTTTGGTTTTGTAGGCTTCCGCCATTGCCATTAAAACGCGAGGAAATCCGGGCATTCCTTGACGATCAACCGGTGGATAATAGGTGCCGCCGTAAAAAGGTTTGAGGTCAGGGGTTAAGAAAACTGTCATCGGCCAACCGCCGTGCCCTGTCATCATCTGCACAGCGTTCATGTAAATTGTGTCAATGTCCGGGCGCTCTTCGCGGTCAACTTTTATGCAGACGAAATTATCATTCATCAACTGAGCGATGGCTTCATCCTCGAATGATTCAGCCGATTGGCGGTGGCACCAATGACAGGAGTTATAACCCACAGAAAGCAAAATGGGCATATCTTCCAGCCTTGATTTTGCAAAAGCTTCCTCGCCCCAAGGATACCAATCAACAGGCTGATTGGCGTGATGTAGCAGGTAGGGACTGCTTTCGTGAATAAGGCGATTCGTATGCTTTTGTGTTTCGGTTTCGTCTTTTGGATTACTCATTATTTTCTCTCCAAGTCCAACCTTTATGACTTTTTTTCTTTCCGCTCTTTATCTCATGCATATGAACAACACAGAGCTTATTTTCCTTACAGAACAATGATAAATTGTGGATGGTAATTCGCTCTCCAGAGGGGCTTA
>JANMSG010000596.1:0-11345 GCA_031389065.1 Acidobacteriota bacterium
AAAGCCCCGTGCGCGAGCGCGGGGTGGACGAGGGTTGCAGAATTTCCTAGCCCGTGAAACGGGCGACAGAGATTAATCTATCGCCCGTTTCACGGGCTAGAGAGATTTGGTCATTGAGTACCCAGGGTTGCGCTACGCTCCCCCAGCATTCCGCTGCGCTGCATACTGGGCTTTATGCTATCGCCCGCTTCGCGGGCTAAGGTTGTACGATTATTTCTTCAAAGAACATAAGCAGGTGGCAATTGATCCAATCATATTTTTTTAGCACTACCTAAATTTTTACCAAGCCTGGTTTGACGCTTGATAAACTTACGACCTTGCCTATTTTTTCTGCGACAGGCTCCTGAACACGGTATCAATCCAGCGGTTTGCATTGACAAAACCTGTTCCCCACTCTTTCCATTTGTCCGGCAAGCCTTCCGTTTGTATCTGCTTTGCGTCTTTGCCCGCTGCCATCTGTTTGCGAATGTGGGCTGTCGTTTCAAGGAGCATTTGATGATAGAGCTTCAAATCGTCAATCGTCGAAATGGGTCCGTGACCGGGAATGATTTTCACGCCGGCGGGAAGCTTGGCGATCACGTCTGCAATGTTTTTGGTCAAGCCTTCAACATCGCCCCCGCTCGCCAAATCAACAAACGGAAACCTTCCAGCAAAGAAATCGTCGCCCATGTGATAGACATTGGAAGTCGTGAAAAAGATGATGCTGTCGCCATCCGTGTGACCGCGCGGGTAATGCATGACGCGAATCTCTTCGCCGTTGAAGTGAATCGAAAGCGATTCGTCAAAGGTGACAACCGGTAATGCCTCTTTCGGTGAGCCTGCAGCAAGACGTTTGCGGACATTGGTGTGCGCGACAATCGGAGCTTCGGGTCCAAATGAAGCGTTGCCGCCCGTGTGATCGCCGTGCCAATGAGTGTTGAGGATAAATTTCAATTTGCCCGGATTCAACTCTTTGAGCGCGGCGCGGATTTTATCCGCCAGAGGCGCGAATTGATCGTCTATGATCAAGATTCCGTCTGCGCCAACCGAAACCCCTATGTTGCCGCCAGAACCTTCCAGCATATAGACATTACCAGCTACGCGAGTCGCTTTGATTTGAACCTTAGAAAAATCCTGCTGTGCAAATGCGGGGCTCGCACAAAGGCTGATCGCCAATAGAACGCCTGCAAAAATAAAACGCTTCATAAAAGCCTCTCCTTAAATTTTTTGAAGTGTCGCTGATGCAGATTGATTTACCAACCCAGTTGCGGGACAAAATTAGAATCACCCCATTGAGAAGCGTTTACAGCCTCTGCCCTTTATCACTCAGAGTCCGATTCTCAACAAAACTCCTTTTATGTTGCAACTCGGTATCAATTTTCGTAATCGCTCTTGCAGCATCAACGAGCAATACACTAAAGACTTGCGCAGGAATTTTCAATCGGACGTCAACCTCTTTCCTTTTTCATGGTCGCTCAGGATTGATTTCGATAACCGCGCGAATCCATCCGTCCTCTTCAAAAACCCGGAAATTGCTGCGTTCAGGAAAAAGCTGCTCCAATCTTTTCCGCACGTTCTTTAAGCCAATTCCTGTGCTGTTGGAATTTTTATCTATGGAACGATTCGACAAACGCCCTGTGTTTGCTACTTCGACCCTAAGCGAGCCGTTAGCAGCGCGCGCCGTCAAGCGAAGTTTGAGCGGCAATGAATGGTTCGTCATGCCGTGTTTGATAGCGTTTTCAACCAGCGGATGAATCAAGAAACCCGGCAAGCGATACTCTTCCGCTGATGGTTCAACATCGAATGCAACATCGAGTTTATCTTCAAACCGAATCTTTTCTATCGCCAGATAATTTCTCAGAGCCTCTATCTCTTCACGCAAGGGAATGCTCGCAGAGTTGCCGTTGAGCAAAGAGTAGCGCAGGAATTCCGAAAATTCCGTGATCATGCGTTTGGCGCGATTGCTGTCTTCGTCAATCGAAGCGCGAATCGAATTCAAGGCGTTAAAAAGAAAGTGCGGATTCAATTGATAGCGCAGCATTTCAAGTTGCGCTTTATGAGCAAGCGATTGCGCTTCGAGGGCGCGTTCGCGTTCGGCTTGCCAGGCTTGCCAATACTTGATGCCGAAGTAAAAGGCGCTCCAACCCAGTAAGGTCATGGTGTAATCGAGAGCCTGTTTCGGGAACCCTGCCATCGAAATATCAAAGCGAAATTTTGTCGGGTTCAACAACACCAATCCGGCGCTTTCGCCAATCGGCCACAAGGAACCAAACAACACACAGCAAGACAAAACCAGCAACGCGATAAAGAGAAACGAATGACCTTGAATCACTCGCTTATAGATAGGATGTAAAAGACTGGTCAACAAAAAGCCAACGATGGTGCGGGCGAATTTGACCTGTAGAAGATTGAACATCCCTGTGACCGGCACGACGGTCAGAAAAGTGATGTAAATCATCACGCCATACACCGACCAGGCGATGATTTGCAGAGGCCAAAAAGATGACAGGCGATTTTTTAAGCGGCTCATTTTCATCTGCGAATCGCCCATCCCTCTCGTCATTCCATTGAACTACGGGTGATTTAATTGGTTTTTACCTTGCCGTTGACTCTCTCCAGATTGCGCTTAAATATTTGGATAAATCCCTGATTCGCGCTCTTTTCTGCCAGACTCAGAGCCTTTTCATAATTTTTTCTGGCAGCTTCAAACTGTCCGCCACCCTCGTAAGCCTCAGCCAAACTGTCGTAAACATTTGCCGAATCGGGGTAGAGTTCAACGTTTCTCTTGAAAACCTCTATGGCTTCGGGCGTTTGATTTGCGCCAAGCAATCGGTAGCCTATGGTGTTCAACTGGTTTTCGGGAATCGGAATTGTGTAGCCATACTTGTCGGAAAGTTTTTTATAATGATGTTCCACATCCGCCAGGCTGCCAGAGGTCGGCGGTAACCAACCTGCATAAATCTTCCGCAGGCCCCAATAATACGTCTGTAAACCGACTGACCCATGATTTTCTTCGGGCATCTGGCGAAATTCGTACTCGAAGCCTTCGGGCTTCAGCCGACCAAGCAAATTCTTGAATGCCTGAAATCCATCCTGGTAATTCGGCTCGTCGCCAAGCCCCACAAACATGGTCTTCTTCCACAGGCGCTTTTGTTTGAAGGTCTCTTCCGCCCCTTTGATGACAAAATTGTTATCCCAATGCAGAACCGGACTGGCGGCGATATAGGCCTGAAAAAGGTCCGGACGGGAAACAAACGCATAGACCACCTGCAAACCGCCTAACGAATGCCCGGCGAAAATTCTGAAAGGCTGTGTGCGATATTTTGCTTCAACAAACGGCATAACTTCGGTTTCGATAAACTGCAGGAAATTATTGCCACCGCCGCTGTTCGGGCGTTGAGCGATTTTTGTCGGGGTTAAATCGCGTTCGCGATCGGTGTTTTGAAGGCTGACCAAAATCATTTCGGGGAGGTGACCGCTCGCAGCCAGATAGTCGAGCGTTCCCGGCATCAGACTCAGATGGGAACCGTGACCATCGAGCATATAAACGACGGGATATTTTTGAGCGCTATGCGCATAACTTTCGGGAACGCGTACCAAAACACTCCTGTCTTCATTGAGGATTTTCGACTTGATGAGGTGCCGGTCGTGCGTGACACTGCTGATTCTTGCATCCTGGGCGAAAACTGCATCAACGTGGCTGAGAAACAGAAAACCTACCAACAGAAGCGCGAGCCTGAGACCCTTTTTTAAGTGAACATTTTGTGTCATAAATTTGCCTCTTTCATGATTCGAACCCTTTCAAAGCAAATGCCAGAAAACTACCAAATGGCATTGATCGAAACTGCTGTCTACGAATCAATTATTGATTCTGGGAGGTGTTTGCCAGAGAACATTGATGATTTTCCATTTGCCCTCGTATTTTGCCAGGTGCATATAATCTATTCCCCATACGGCGGTCAGTTTCACGGTGGCGGTTTGATCCGAGACATCATAAACGACCACCTCTTTCGGAGCGGTTTTCGGAACCCGACCGTTTTTGTTGTAGGTTTTCGATAGCTCAAACAATTCCTGATACGTCATAACGCCTGCCGTGTAACCGGTCTCTCCTTTTTTAATAAAGAAGCCGCGTTTCGCCATCTCGGGATGGACGCTTCTTTCGATTCTCGCTGAATTTACTTCGTAGATGCCTTCCACGTAATCCAATACCGCAAGTTTTACTTGCTCTTTCTCATCTTTATTTTGAGAAATGCCTGCAACGGGAAGTGCCAAAATAGCCAGCAAAGTTAAAAGCAAAAGTTTTTTCATAATCATCTTCTCCTTTGGTTCCAAGTGGTTTTTTGATCGCATTACTATTTGGCTTTCGGTTCGGCGAAGAAAGTCTTATTGACGATCTTCCACTCGCCGTCAAATTTCAGCAGCGACATATAATCTGTGAATTTCACGGTTGGGTAATCGAGTACGACCTTAACTATGGCGGCATTGCCCGTTATGTTTATGCTTTCTATTTGTCGCTTGCGTTGCGCTTCATCAGCGGGCGGTTTGCCGTTTGCACGAGAGATATATTCTTCGCTGGTCAATTGGCTGAATTTTCCTTCCCGAATAAAAAATAGTTTTGCTTCGGGGTGAAAGGCTTTTCTGAAATATTCGCCTTCGCCGGTAGCGTGTCCTTTGAAGTAATTTTCAATCGGCACACGGGCTGCCGCTTCTTCAGAATTTTGCGCTTGAGCGATTACCGGTTGAAACGCCAATAGAGCAAAAGTAACCACAAATAGTTGAATATTTTTTTTCATTAAGGGTCTCCTCTGTTTTTATCGGCTGGGTTCGTCACAGAGCTTTTTCACTAATGACGATGCAAAAAGAATACATGAAGAGCGGGGAAATTGTTAGAAAAAATCTTTGAGCGGCAAATAAAAAAGATTATCGGTTATGCAATCCGTTGAAGGAAAAGCGAGAGGGTAGAATTCTGTACCCTCGCTTTGAATCTGACTTGAATCAGACTACTGGAGGCATGGTTATTTTTTCGTTAGAGTGTCTTTGAAAACTTGACCGCCTTTCATCACGAAGCTCACGCGCTCAAGTGTTGTCACATCTGTTGTCGGGTCGCCGCTTACAGCGATGATATCGGCAAATTTTCCTGCTTCTAGCGCGCCGATTCTGTCAGCCCAACCCAATAAATCTGCTGCATTCACGGTTGCCGATTGAATTGCCTGCATAGGCGTCATGCCGAGCTTCACATAGACGGCAAACTCGCGTCCATTTAGGCCATGCGGATAAACTGCGGCGTCTGTTCCGAATGCGACTTTGACGCCGGCTTTGAAAGCGCGACCAACATTGACACGCATTAAGGGCATCACTTGATTCGCTTTATCAACCATATATTGCGGCACGCCTATGCGTTTGTAATTTTCCATAAACCAATCGGTCAGATAGAGCGTCGGCACCAGATAGGTTCCGCGCGCTTTCATCAAAGCCATGTTTTCATCGTTGATATAAGAGCCGTGTTCAATTGAATCAACACCCGCAAGTATTGCCTGTTTCATGCCTGATGCGCCGTGCGCGTGGGCAGCGACTTTGCGATGCAAACGATGCGCTTCGTCAATAATGGCTTTGATCTCTTCATCGCTGTATTGCCCTGCTTCGGGTGAATCGCCTTTCGACAACACGCCGCCGGTTGACATGATTTTAATGCAGTCGGCACCGTACTTGATGTTTTCTCGCGTCTTGGCAATCACTGCGGGAACCCCGTCAGCGATGCCGTCGGCTCGGTAATGAAATTCGGGAGCCAGTGAGCTTTCGTCCGCGTGTCCGCCTGTCGGTCCTATCGCCGGCCCTGCAGCCGAAATGCGCGGTCCCGGCACATCGCCAGCGTTGATGGCATCACGTAAAGCAACGTCTGAAAACCCTGCTGCGTGGAGATTGCGCACCGACGTAAAACCAGCTTCCAGAGTCACCTTGGCGTTTCTTGCGCCAACCAGTGCTTGACGCGGAATCGAAGCCATAAACGATTGTGCAATGCCGCCAAGGTCAAACGTCAGATGGGTGTGACAATCAATCAAACCTGGCAGCACTGTAGCGTTCGACAAATCAATGATTCGCGCATTCTGAGGCGCATGACTTGCGACAGTTGCAGCAGCGCCGACTTCTTTGATGCGGTCGCCTTCGATGAGAATCGCCTGGTCATTCAAGACGCGCCCACTTCTTACATCAACCAATCGCCCGGCTTTGATGAGTATGATTTCTTTCGCAGATGATTGCGCGAAAGTTGACACGCTGCAAGACAACAACAACGCGAAGATGAGAAGCGCAGAAAGCCATCGCACAGATTTTTTCATGACAATGATTCCTCTTTATCGAACCGAAAAAATTATTCTTTTATCTCTTTCGCGCCATCGCCCGCTTCGGAAAAATAGATTGCCGGGGCGATGCCCGTTGCTGCCTCGTATTTGCACGCAACAATTCTTTGAAATTTTTCGAGCGCCTCTCGATGCACAAGATTCACCGTGCAACCACCAAATCCGCCTCCGGTCATTCTTGCACCGACTACGCCTTCAATTGACGAAGCAATTTCCACAAGCAAATCTAATTCTTCGCAACTCACTTCATAATCGTCACGCAGAGAAACGTGCGACGCGAGCATCAACTTGCCTATGGTTTCAAATTCGCCACTCGTCAAAGCCTCAGCCGATGCAAGGGTTCGCTCGTTTTCTGTGATGACGTGGCGGCATCTTCGCTGGACGGCTTCGGGCAGAGCGTCTTGATGCCGGTGAAATTCTGCGACGTTCACATCACGCAAAGCTCGAATGTTCGGCAGATATTCGCGCAAAATTTCAACGCCTTGTTCGCACTCTGCGCGACGTGTGTTGTACTCAGACGACGCGAGATTATGTTTCACTCGTGTATCGCAAATCGCAACTTCAAAGTTGGTGGTATCAATCGGAATCTGTTTAATTTCAAGCGAGCGGCAATCAATCAACAGCGCGTGTCCTTGGCGACCAAATAGCGAGGTGAGTTGATCCATCAAGCCGCCGCGTGTCCCAACGTAGGCATGGTCTGTTTGTTGCGAAGCGAGTGCGAGTTGAACTTTATCGAATTCCACCTCTGCCAAAGCTAACATGGCAAGCGCGAAGGAAAGCTCAAGCGCCGTCGAAGAGGAAAGCCCGCCACCTATCGGCACAGTGCTTTCAATTTCAAGCTCTGCGCCTTTGAGCCGTAACCCTTTCGCTTCCAAAACCTGCGCCATGCCTTCAATGTAAACCGACCAAGTGCCGCGTTGCGGTTGATGTTGACTATCTAGATCGAATTCTATCGCTTCATCGAAATTGATCGAGCGCACCTTCACCAGGCGGTCATCGCGCACACAGGCAGTTGTGAAGGTGCCGTAATCAATCGCCATAGGCAAAACGAATCCGTCGTTGTAATCTGTGTGTTCGCCTATGAGGTTGACGCGACCCGGCGCAAAGAATTTTCTAGTTTTCATGCATCTCTTTGAGAATGAAGAGGTGAAATGGTGAGGAGGTGAAGAGGTGAAGGAAAAATAGAAGCATCCATCTCAGGCAAATTTGAATTGGAAATCCGATGAAGTGAAGAAGTGGAAACAGACAAAAATATTTGTTCATCCTTTCACCTCTTCACCTCTTCACCTCTTCACTTCATCCTCCCCAAGCCCAGCGTAATCCGCCTAGCAAGTGATTCTGGAATCGTTCATCTTGCCAGACTTCCGGGCGATGACCGAGCGCCGTGTAAAAGACGCGCCCCTTGCCGTATTTGCGACCCCAGGCGATGGCGAAATCTTTATCTGTGCGCCGAACATTTTTGGCGTTCAAATCAACGGAGGTGACATCAAGGCTCAAGAAGACTTGAATATTTGCGCGCGAGAAATTTTTATGCTGATAAATCTCGTCGGTGATCTTGAAAGTTGTGCCAAGGTGTTTGGTCGCCGGATGTTTCGTGTCCTCGACTTTGATGGTGACTTCTTGATGCCAGGGATGCCCGTCGAAATAGCCGCCAATCATTTCGCCGTACTCCGCCCATTTGTAAAACGTATCTGTGGCGCTGTGAATGCCTACGAAGCCTTTGCCCGATTTGATGAAATCTATGAAAGCCTTTTTCTGTTCATCAGAAATCGGCAATTCACCGGTGGTGTAAAAGACCACCACATCAAAAGGCTTCAAACCTTCTTTTGAGATCACCGAGCAATCCTGCGTCACGGTGGCTTCATAAGCACCGCTTCGTTCGCCCAGCTCTTTAAAGATTTGTTCGGAGACCGGCAAGACCGCGTGTTTGAAGCCTGCCGAATGCGTCAGGTAAAGCACTTTGCGTTTCGCGCTTTTGTTGAGGTTTGCCGAAGTTTCGCTTGCCTGAACCGAGGCAAAAGCAAGCGCGACGAAGAAGCTGAATAACAATATTTTTTTCATGGTTATCTGTGTTGTTGCCTGATGCAAATTTATGAATGACAAAGAGGAACCATAACCCATTCTACGTTCATCGTTCCGCCTTCATCGTTTTTCAATACTCAACCGTCGTCCACATCGAGCGGTTCTGATTCGAGCGCACGATGGCATCCACGACGCAGTTGGCGCGATAGCCATCTTCAAATGTCGGGAATTTGATTTTATCCACATCATTGACAGGATGGTGTTCTGCCGCAATAAATGAATAGATGCTCGACATCAAATTCTTGAAGGCATCGGCCCAGCCTTCGCCGTGACCGCCTGGCAAATTCACAAAGCCGCGCACCGCTTCATCCATTAAGCTGGCGTCTCGTAAAAGCTGCCCGTTGGCTTTGTCTCTGTAGCCCATCCATAATTCATCAGGTCTTTCCTGAACCCATTTGAGCGACGATTGCGAGCCGTTGACTTCAATTTGCAAATCGTTTTTGTGCCCTGCACAAACCTGCCCTACGGAAAAAGCGCCCTTTGCGCCGTTTTCAAATTCAACCAGAATCGAGCCTAAATCATCCGAAGTGACTAAAAAATCTTCGTGTGTTTCATTGCCTCCGCCCGCTGCAAACGCTTGACGCGAAGATGTAGGCCGTTTGCGAACTTGCACCATAGTCGAAAGGCTGGACAAGACGCGAGAGATTTTCAGACCGGTGATGAATTGCGCCGTATCGCACCAATGCGACCCTATGTCACCGACCGAACTCGACACGCCACCTTTATCGGCTTCCAGTCGCCAGGAAAAATCGGTCTCAAACAGCAACCAGTCTTGCAGATAAAATCCGTGAACGAATTGCACTTTGCCAAGCTCGCCTTTGGCAACCATCGCCTGAGCCTGTTGCACCAGTGCATTGAAGCGATAGTTGAAAGTCACGGCATTGATGAGACCTTTTTTGTTTGCAGCATCACGCATCTCTTTGGCTTCGGTTGCGCTTAGCGCCAGAGGCTTGTCGCAGATGACATGTTTGCCCGCTTCAATGGCAGCCATCACAACAGGGTAATGCAAATTGTTCGGCGTACAGACATGAACTACCTCAATGGTCGGGTCTTCAAGGAGTTGTTCATAGCTATCAAAAGCCATGGCAATGCCAAATTGCTCGGCTTTCTTTTGAGCCGAGGCTAGATTTGAAGTCGCTATGCCGACAAAATCAACATAGCCGAGTCGTCTGGCTGCTTCCATGTGAAGCGGTCCGACGAATCCCGCACCAATAATTCCTGCACGAATTTTTTTCATAAGCCCTCGATAAAATAGAGTAGATATTAAAACGACCGAAGCATTATAGACGCTCCTTCTGAATGACTAAAGTGCAACAACATTATAGACTAAACTTTTAACTACATTTTTTTAAGCTCCCTCGGCAATCGCACTCACGCCTTCAACCAGGCGCTCGACTTCTTCCACAGTTGTGTAGCAAGCGCAACCAGCGCGAACCAATCCTTCTTCTGCAAGCCCTAATCGTTCGACCACCGTCATCGCGTAAAAATCGCCGTGCGATGCAAACACTCCTTTTTTCACAAGCTCTTTTGTTACTTCTTCAGATGGCTGATCTTTGACTGTGAAGGATACGGTTGAAGTGCGCTCGGCATCCGGTGGCGGTCCATAAAGTCTGACCTTTTTGATTGCTGACAAACCTTCCCACAATTGTTTCGTCAACTCTTTCTGACGCCAGTGCATTTCGTCAAAGGCCACGGCGAGTCGTTCGCGCCTTGAATTGCCTTCTGCGAAAGAGGCTAGAAAATCAACTGCCGCCGCCGCACCTGCCATTGATTCATGGCTCTGGGTTCCGGTCTCGGCTCTTTCAGGCGAATAATCCGGCGCTGGTCGAAGTCTGGGGAAATCAATAGATTCCATAAGCTCTTTGCGCCCGTAAAGAATACCTGTATGCGGCCCGTAAAATTTATAAGCCGAACAAGCCAGAAAATCGCAATCAATCGCTTTCACATCAATCAGGTTATGCGCGGCATAATGCACAGCATCAATAAAGCTCAAGGCTCCCGCCTCACGTGCCATTCGCGCAGCACTCTTTATATCGTTAATGGTGCCGAGCGCGTTCGATGCTGCGCCTATGGCAACGAGCCTGGTTTTTTCATTGAGAAAATTCGCCAGATCATTGAGATCCAGTTGCCCGCTCTCTGTATCCATCTGCATAACGCGAATGGTCACCCCACGTTCGCCTTCAAGCGCACGCCATGAATCAATGTTCGCATGATGATCTAATTCGGTGACAATGATTTCATCGCCGACTTTGCATTGTCGTCCCAGAGCGCGTGCCAGATGAAAGGTCAGCGAAGTCATGTTTTGCCCGAAGGCAATTTCGTTTGATGAAGCATTGAGAAAATCTGCTAAGGTTTGACGGGCATTTTCAATGATCTCGTCGGTCTCGTTGCTGGTCGGATAGGCCCAATGAGTATTGGCGTTGTGATGATAAAGATACTCATTCATAGCCTCGACAACAGCGCGGGGGACTTGGGTGCCGCCTGGACCGTCAAAATAGGCGACCGGGTAGCCGTTATAAAGTCGTTCAAGGGCAGGGAAGTGCGCGCGTATCTCTTCAACGGATGCTACTCTGCCGTTGTCGTTTCGTGCCTGTGTCATTGAAATCTCCTCAGATTATTCATTAAAAGTTGAAGCGGCTATTATATAAGCTTCGCTTTGAAAGTCTAACGCTTCGCAAGTAAGGAAAGGTTCAAGTATGCAGGTAAAAGTTTATTGGGTCACTGAATTACATCTCGGTCGCCTAGGCATAATGTCACGCCCACGTGGCGGCGATTGGCTTGAAGACGAAATCCGTTCGCTCAGCCAATCGCAAGTTGATGCAGTTATTTCCTTATTGGAGCAGAGCGAAATCATAGAACTTGAGCTTGAGAACTATAGCTTTTAAGATAATGTTTTTCCGGAGAAATCAACAAAAGCCTTGTACGGGC
>JANMSG010000601.1:0-3806 GCA_031389065.1 Acidobacteriota bacterium
GTGCGCTATCCGCAAAATGCCGATGACATCATTGCCTTTGTTGAGGTTTTCAGTCGGATTGATTTTTCTATCAATGACGCCATTAAGCATCTAGGTACTGTGAACCCAGCCAATCACGATGACGAGGTCTATCTTCATGACTTGGGCATCTTGCTGACGCCATTTCCTTCCGCTCAGGACAAGATTAAGAGGGTAGTGCTGAACACCTTCGATGACGAACGTGAAGCTATACGCAAACTTGACTCTGTGGAAGTTGACTACATTAAACCCATCTCGATCTCTTACGGCGAACTCAAGAAAAAGTATGGCATGCCTGGCCGCCTCCCGCCGCCGCTGGTTAAATGCCTTCCAGGGGTTGATTGTCGGCCTCGTTTTGTTGGCTACGGCTTCAGATATATGCCTGATCCCAAGAGTTTGGCTACTGGCAAAAGGCTTGAGTCCTTCATCGCCTTGGAGATGGAATGGAGCAAAGTAATCCCGAAGCAAATGGACAAGGATTTTTTAGTTGTTAAGGCGGTTCGTTTCAAAAGAATTTGGAAAGATTGAGGTTATGGCGAGTAGGGTGAAAGGTTAAACCTTCAATTCCATAGAGGTGGATATATAATGAGGTTGACCCTGTAAAGCAGAAGAAAGTGAGCAAGAAAAAGAAGCAGCCGAAGTATTTCTGCTACAGGAAAGGGCCGCCTAACAAACGCGTGTCGTGGAGCGCGGCGAGCGAGTCTCGCATGGTTCCCTGAGTGCTCTGCGCCGCGCCCACTGACGCGAGGCGTTAGGTCGCTAAAATTAGCGTATTGTAGGTGTGAAATATGATGAATACCGCAAGTATCGCCTTCCTGATTCTTACTGTAAGTCTCTGTATGTCAGCTAATGGGCAGACAGCTAAAAGGTCAGCTCCAAAAGAAGTGAAGCCAGTTATATACGAAGGGGTCAGATATAGCGCTCCTCATTGGGTCATTGCGAATGGAAAGAGAATTGCCGGTGGCTATATTGAGGCATTCAATGCTAAAACCAACAAGAAACTGTGGAGGCTCAAAGTTTATGAAATAAAATATGGCCCACAGCTTGAAAAGGATGTGCAGGATGTCTTTATTACCTCAATGACCATAGAAAAGAACCATCTGGTAGTTGAGAACGAGCGTAATGAAGAGTATGAGGTCGATGTCAAATCTCGTAGAGTAACTAAGAGATGAGTTCGGGCAGCGCAGACTTCGCGGCCTGACTCAAGACGAGCTAACAGCGAAAGCAAGGAAGCGCTCGCCGTGACTCGAAATGAGCTAACCGCGAAAGCACTTCGTCAAAGTGAGTGTGCAGCAACAGCAAGAAATGAGGCGTGTGCTGCGAAAACCAAAAGACGAGAGGAAGGCTCGCCAGCTAAAGCAGCAGCCTAACTCTGCATTCGACGCGAGCGCGGTATGTGCTTTTCACGTGGATGGCATGGGTGAATTTTTTGAGCAGCAACGCGCCGCGTCAATTCCACGTTAGGCGGCAATGCCGCATCACCAGGAGGAGAAGGTCATGAGCAAGAACTTAGTAGCTAAAGCCACAACTTCGATTGGAGTGACAAAAAGTAAGGTTTGGGAGGCACTTGTCACACCGGACGCGATCAAGCAATACATGTTCGGCGCTGACGTTGAATCGGACTGGACTAAAGGAAGCGAGATCACATGGAAGGGTGAGATGAAGGGTAAGAAATACGAGGACAAGGGTGTCATTCTCAAAATCGAACCTGAGCAAACACTTCAGTACAGTCATTTCAGCCCGCTATCCGGTAAGCCTGACAAACCTGAGAACTATCACACCGTTACAATCAACCTTTCTGGCAGCGGCAGCAAAACCGAGGTCTCCCTTTCTCAAGACAACAACTCCGACGAGGAGGCACGCAAAGAATCCGAGAAGAATTGGGGAGCAATGCTTGAGGGGCTGAAGAAATACGTCGAAAAATCGTCCTAGGTTGCCGCATAACAATTCATTCAAGCCGAAGCCACTTCGCGGCTCGGCTTAATTCAGGCGAACACGCCGTGACACGAAAGCGGCTACCAGAGCCAGTTTCACGGCGTCACTCGAAAAGAGCTAACCGCAAAAGCAATGAGGTTCGCCGTGACTCGAAATGAACTAACGGCGAGAGGCTGTGTGATGGAACACGAAATGAATGTGCAGCGAGAGGCTTCGCGCCACAACTCGAAATGAGCTAAGAGCGCAAGCACCTCGTCAACGTGAGTGTACGGCGAAAGCAAGAAGTGGGGCGTGTGCAGCGAAAATCAAATGACGAGAGGAAGGTTCGCCACTTGATGCAGCAGCCTAACTCTGCATTCGACGCGAGCGCGATATGTACTTTTCACGTGGTTTTCACTGGCGGATTTTTTGAGCAGCAACGCGCCGCGTCAATTCCACGTTAGGCCAACATAGAGAGTCAGTATCTCAGCCAGAGATAGAAAGGGGAAGAGGATGACGACACCAAACGAAACACCCAAGCCCAGTTCACAGGATGCTGCCTCCGTTTATGGAGCCCTGATCCAACTTGGTGTCCACGGTCAGGAGAATAAGTGGTGGATGCTGTACATCGTCTTGATGTTCAACAGCATCCTTCTGTTGAGTTGCGCTGCTCTATTCGGCGTTGCGCAATTCGGTCCTAAGCATAAGATACTCGTATGCGTCTTCTCTGGCGGCGGCCTCTTGATCGACATTTGCTGGCTCGTCATGGCGGGGGATTATGTCAAGGCGTCCAACCTTTACAGCGATGCAATAGTGGAGGTCGAGCAATATCTGCCAGTGGGGTTGCCAATGCCTCTTACGGCGCGCGCAGGTCAGCGAGCCGAAAAGTGTTTCTTGGGCACGAGTAAGTTCATCGCGTATGCCGTGCCAGGGATACTCATCGTTATGTACCTCATTCTTATCGGGCTTTCCCTGTGGTATAGCTGAATTACAACAACGTGGGATGGCGTGGAATACGGGAGCGCAAGCTGCCCAACACGGTGTTAAGCCAGCGACACGCTGTGACTCAGGAATGGCTCCTGTAGCCAGTTTCAAGGCATCACTCGAAAGCACCAGACGGCGAGAGGTGGTGTGATGGAAGGCGAAATGAATATGCAGCGCAGACTTCGCGGCGGGACTCGAAATGAGCTAACCGCGAAAACAAGAAGTGAGGCGTGTGCTGTCAATGCCAGAGGACGAGAGGAAGGCTCGCCAACAGATGCAACAGCCTAACTCTCCATTCGACGCGAGCGCGGTATGTGCTTTTCACGTGGTTTTCACTGGCGAATTTTTTGAGCAGCAACGCGCCGCGTCAATTCCGCGTTAGGCAGCAGGAGCCTATTACTGATATGTGAGGGTTACAACAATGACGGTAAAAGTGGAGTCGCCTTGGGCTTCTGGCCCTGGAGAAATCCTTAGACATGCTTTGGATTTGCTCAAGCAAGATAATGACACCAGACGCCGACTGGCCATGATCTGTATTGATAATGCGGTTGAGCTAATGATGAAAGTTTATCTTGGGCTTCCTCAGCGTGTCACGGGATTAAGGGTTTCAAGAAAAGAATATCAGGAATTTTCCGAGAGTTTCCCCGCTCTACTTGATGCTCTAGAGAAATACGCAACAGATAAACTTGATGGAATCAATTTAGGTGACATCGAATGGTATCATCGCCTTCGTAATGAGCTATATCATCAAGGGAATGGCCTAACAGTAGAGCGTGATAAAGTTGAGGTGTATGCTGAACTTGCCAAAATGCTCTTCAACAATCTATTCGGTTTTCGCCTTGTTGAAGCCGAGCCTAACGAGACTGAGCTTCTAGGCAGGTTTATGGAGG
>JANMSG010000645.1:0-5186 GCA_031389065.1 Acidobacteriota bacterium
ATGCGTACAGGAATGTCCGCGCTCCATCGCACACTATCGAACTCATTCTTTACTTCATGGCGAGAACCAAATGACCCTGGCTGTAGAAATCGCAGGGCGACTAAAATCGCCCCAAACTTGACAAGGTAGCGGTGCCCTTAGTAGGCTTACTGTTTTCTGTAAAGAGGATTATCGAGAGGTGTATATATGAAAAGGACTTTTCAACCCAACAATCGCCGCCGCGCCAAGACGCACGGCTTTCGCGCCCGCATGGCAACCAAAGGCGGCCAGCTCGTTATTAAACGCCGTCGCGCCAAAGGTCGCAAGCAGTTGACTCCGGCGCATTACTAAAAAGCAGTCGAAAGTCTGGAGTCCGGTGTCTTGTGTCAGAAAAATCTCTAAACCAACGACTGACCACCGACCACTGACGATTGACGATTGATGATGAGTGAAGGATCTGAAAATTTCCCTAAAGCCAATAGGGTTTTAAAACGTGGGACTTTTCGACAGGTTTACGAAAAGGGTCGCAAGATTCATACGAGGCACTTCACGGCCTTTGTGCTTGAGAATGCGGACGGGCCACCTAGGCTGGGTATTACGGCAACCAGAAAGATGGGAAACTCCGTCGAGCGCAATCGCGCCCGCAGACGGGTGCGCGAGGTCTTTAGAAAAAACAAGCGACTTGTCCCATCAGGCATTGATATCATCATCAATGTAAAAAGGTCGCTACCGGGGGCTGCCTATCAGGACCTCGAAAGCGATTTCATCTCTTTTCTTGAGAGGACGAGCAAACAGTGAAGTTCATACTGGTTTTTCTCATACGGACTTATCAGGTTTGCCTATCGCCTTTGCTCCCGCCTTCGTGCAGATTCACTCCTACTTGCTCACACTACGCCTTGGAAGCAATTCAAAAATATGGCGCCCTGCGCGGTGTCTATTTAGCGACGCGAAGGATTTTGCGCTGTCACCCGTTTCATCCGGGCGGCTATGACCCTGTGAAATAAATGTTAAGGACAGACGCGCGGACGTCTGATGTGATTTGATGGACAGATCTAGAATATTAATTGCAATTCTTCTTTCAACCGTAATTCTGATTGGCTGGCCCGTAGCCATGCGCTACTTCAATTTGTCGCCCGCGCCAACCGAGCAGCACCCCCCCATGCCGTCTGTCTTACAAGACCCGTCGGCAAATCAGAACGCGCAGAATCCAACGACAGCACAACCCGGCAACGATGGCAAAATAAAAGCGGACCCTTCACCTGCAAAACCGGGTGCTTTGCCAACCAAAGGTGCAACAAAGCCTGTCACGCCTTCTTCCATACCCCCTGTCCAGGTTCAAACCACACAGGTTGCGCAACGCGAGATTGTCATTCAAGCGGAGAACTGGCACGCCAAGATTTCCAATCGTGGTGCGGTCATTACTTCCTGGATTCTCCTGAAAGAGGGCGAGCGAAAATTATATGCAGCCGATGGCGGTTCGCTCGAATTAATCCCGCAGCAAGAGATTGAACAACTAGGTGCGCCTTTGCGATTCAGACTTCCCTGGTCGCCTGAACTTCAGACACAACTCAATCAAGTCAATTTCCAGGTCGAAGGTGCCAACGAATCAGAAATCAAACTTGGAGCGGGAGAACAGTGCGAAATCGTTTTCACCTATACGTCGCCAACTGCGACAGCACGCAAAACCTTCAAGTTTTACGGCGATAAATTCATCTTTGAGACCACCGCCGCCGTGACCTCGAATGGCTCTGAGCAACCCGTTGAACTCGTCATCGGGCCGCGCATCGGCGACCAGACAGATAAACAGGCGGGCGGCAGCTACAGCACACCTCCGCAAGTCGTCGCGTACAATAGAGAAGGCAGTCGCGTCTCTTTCATGGCACCTTCCATCACCCCGCCGTTTGCAAAGGTTACGCAAATAGACGAAGCGTCAAAGCGCATTCAAATTGACAAGCCTCTGGCGGGCGACATTGACAGCGTACGAATCGTCGGCGGCGATGGCAATAATTTCATCACCCATATTGGCACGGCGCGAGTCTTGAGTCGTGAGGGGAACAATCAGACTCTACTGCTCGACACGCTGCCGCCAGGCATAGGCGTAGGCAACGGCGTAGCGCAAGGTGCAGACACTGCCAGACAGGGCTACGCCTGGGCAGGTCTGGTTGATCACTATTTCGGTATGCTGGCAATTCCTCCGCAACCGGTCAGCGAAATTGCCATGACCAATGTGCAGTTGCGCAACGGCGACCAAGAAGCTGCGCCAACCGATTACCCTTCGGTCGCCATTCCTGTGAGCGCAGATGCGCCGACACGCATCTTTGTCGGGCCGAAAGATCGCCAATTGTTGGCAAGCCTGAGCCAGGAGCTTGGCACGGATTTCGAGTCCATCATTGATTATGGCTTCTTCGGTTTCATGGTTCGCCCGGTCGTGCCGATTTTAGGCTTTGCTCTTGATAGACTCAATAAACTTTTCGATAACTACGGTTGGGCAATTGTCGTGGTTACGGCGCTGGTCAATCTGCTGTTGTTCCCTATGCGTTGGTACAGTTCAAAGAAGATGAAGCAAGCTGCAAAACATCAGCCGCGCATGAAAGAGCTGCAAGATAAGATGAAGAAGCTGAAAGAGAATCCGAAACGCTCGGAGCGCGAGATGCAGGAATTGCAACGCGAGCAGATGGCTTTGATGAAAGAAGCAAATCCCATGGGCGGGTGTTTGCCTATGCTGCTACAGATGCCCATCTTCTGGTCGTTCTTTATCTTCCTGACCATCTCTTTAGATATGCGCCTCGCGCCCTGGATTGGCTGGGTCAAAGACCTTTCGAAAGCAGACCCCTTGTACATTCTGCCAATCATTATGTGTGTGACAATGATTGCTTCTACGGCGCTGATGCCGCAGCCCCCGGTCACCGACCCGGCAATGAAGTTCCAGCGCATACTGATGATCTGGTTGATGCCTGTCATGCTGACGTGGTTCTTCTTTTTGAGCGCGCCAAGTGGTTTGGTCTTGTACTGGATGGTCAGCAACCTTGTCGGCGTAGGCATTCAATTGCTGATCAACAAATTGACGACGGAACCCGCAGCCGCAACGGCAAGCCTGGGCGGCGGCAAAAACGGCAAAGATAAACCTCGCAAGGGCGGTCAAGAAAAACGCCGCAATGTCGAAGCATAAGCAGTAGGGCAAACGTAAAAAGTAAAAAGGCAAAGCCAATCCTAGCCGCGAGTTTACCTTTATTGATATGCCCAAAAACTTTTGCTTAGGTACTGAAAACCCAAGAGCGCGAGCCGCACGTCTGAATGATTCATTCCGCTTCATAGGCGATGCTTGTGCTTGCAAACTGATGTGAGAAGTTATGAATCAAGACGACGCAAACATAATCGTTGATTTCACGAATCGCCTTCTAGAGGGCAGCAATCTCAAGTTAAAAGCCAGCGCCGAGCCCGCAGACGAGAGCTTCAAAGTGCAAGTGCGTGGTGAGGATGTGCCGATTCTGCTCGGTCACAACGCCGAAGTTTTAGACGCGCTCGAATATCTCGGCAATCGCGTTTTGACGAAAGCCAAAGATGAAGAGACGCGCGTAAACTTCGATTCGGGCAATTATCGCGCGCGCCGCGAAAAAGAGTTGCAGTTGATGGCTGAGAAAGCTGCTGAAAAAGTTCATCTTTCAAAAATCCCTTTCACCTTTGACCCGATGAATTCAAACGAACGACGCATCATGCATCTTGCGCTTTCACAAGATTCATTGGTCAGAACCGAAAGCACAGGCAACGGCGAAAATCGCAAAGTGACGATCTATCCCGCATGATTCAGTAGGCAGTAAGCAGTAGGCAGTAGGCAGTCATCAAATTAGTTGTCGCTGTCGGTCAATCAATTATTGAGCAGTAGTGAATGTAACAAAACTGCCTACTGCTTACTGCCTACTGCCTACTGTTGTTATGTTCAAGGGAGACACCATTGCAGCCATATCCACGCCGCCGGGTCGGGGCGGTATCGGCGTGGTTCGCATAAGCGGCGCAGACGCTCTGGAAATCGCCAGCCGTATGTTTCGCTCTGCTTCTTCATCTTTCAAAGCAAATCAAGCGCAATTCGGGCGACTCTTTGACCCAGCAAGCGACGAACCGATTGACGAAGCGATTCTCACCTATTTTAAAGCGCCGCATTCTTACACTGGCGAAGACGTAGTTGAACTCAGTTGTCACGGCAGCCCTGTGGTGTTGCGCCGCGTCCTTGAGTTAGTTACGACTCGCGGCGCAAGAATAGCCGAACCGGGCGAATTCACTTTTCGTGCATTTCTAAATCGGCGAATTGATCTGGCGCAAGCGCAAGCCGTGCGCGATGTCATCAACGCACAGACGGCTTATCAAGCGCGCCTTGCGACTCGTCAGTTAGCAGGCGCTTTTTCCAAACGACTCACACCGCTCAAAGAGGATTTGATTACCATTATCGTGCATCTTGAATCTTCCGTTGAATTCGTCGAAGACGATATTTCGCCCGAAAACATTGCAAAAATCCTTGCGAAAATCGAAAACGTCACTGCCAGTCTCAAACAATTCGCTGCGGGTTTCGAGTTCGGGCGTTTCGTCAAAGAAGGTTTCGACCTGGCGATTGTCGGTCGTCCCAACGTAGGCAAATCGTCGGTCTTCAATCAACTGGTAGGCACAGAGCGCGCCATCGTCACAGCCATCCCCGGCACTACCAGAGACGCGCTCTACGAGAGCGCCTCAATTGCTGGCGTCCCTGTGCGTTTGATTGATACGGCTGGCATCCGTGAGACAGAAGATGTTGTCGAAAGCCTGGGCATCGGGCGCAGCCGCACAGCAATAGCTGACGCAGACATTGTGCTTTTGATTTTGGATAACTCCGAAAGTTTGAGCGAAGACGATAATAAATTGCTCGTAGAAGTGCCGGTTGAACGCTGCATCCTCGCGCTCAATAAATCAGACCTCGCGCATAAATGGGCAGCAGGCGCAAACCACTTGTCTGTAGATGCTCAAACGTCTGCTATGGTGCAATGGTTGGCGCAAGCGGTCAGCATTTCTGCTTTGACAGGGGCGGGGTTTGACGAGTTACGGGAGCAAATTTTCAAGTACTTATCGGGCGACGCTGCGACCGAACGCGATGATATTTTGGTAACTGATGCGCGACAACAACAAGCCATCCGCACAGCGCTCGAACAATTGCAAGCGGCGCGAGATTTGATTATCGAAGG
>JANMSG010000651.1:0-4521 GCA_031389065.1 Acidobacteriota bacterium
CTCGACGATGTAAAGGAAATCCCCAAAACACTTTCGCCCGACAAATTCACTGATGCGGAAACCAAGGCGGCATACATCGTCGCGCAAGAGAATCCGAAATTGCTTTTGCAATTGCCTTGTTACTGCTATTGCGATGATGGCTTGAATCATAAAAGCCTATTGAGTTGCTACATAGATGAACACGCGGTGCATTGCGATATTTGCCGCAAAGAAGCCATTGACGGGAATCGTTTGCAGAAAGAGAAAAATCTTTCTCCGGCAGAGATAAGAGAAAAACTGGCTCTGACAAATGGTCATCTTGCAAAATTTTTAGATTCTCCAAGCCCAGACCCTGGCGCAACTTCTGCCACACATCACACGGCGGGCAATCACAGTTCAACCCTTATTGCCGCGCCTGTTTTTGCCTTGAAGGATTTAAAAGGCAAAACCGTTCGCCTGGAAGATTACAAAGGTAAAATCGTCCTGATAAATTTCTGGGCGACCTGGTGCGCGCCTTGCCAGAGTGAGATGCCCGAACTCGTCAAACTGCAAAAGAAATACCGGGCAAAAGGGCTGCAAATCTTAGGCGTGACATATGAACCTGAAAAGCTTCGAGCGGTCAATCGCGTGGCGCTAAAATTCAAAATCAACTACCCACTTTTGTTTGGCACAGAAGAGCTTTCCAAACAATACAACATTGAAGAAGTATTGCCTGTCACCCTCATTGTTGACCGCGAAGGCAAAATTCAAACACAGATACTTGGCATAATAGATACCAAAGATATTGAGCAAAAAATCGCACCGCTTTTTAAATAGTGAATAGTGAATAGTGAATAGTGAATAGTGATAATAGTTGGGCTACTCTGTCCTTGTCTTGATTAATTGTAAAATTGAAGGCCGTTCTCAAATAACTATTCACTATTCACTATTCACTATTCACTGTTATGAGGGGCAAATTGAATGTCGAGCATCGCAAATTCACAGCCAGCAAACGACGCGCTTGTCGGCACAGTCAAAGGTCCCGGCGAAAAGCCTAACGAATTCATCTTCGTCACCACAGACAACGACCACACGCGCATCGGCGAGTTCGTCTATTACGCGACCCGCGCAGGGCAGAAGATTTTAGGCAACGTCACCGAGCGTTCACTTTCCCGCGCCCTGCCTGATAGCTTCTTAGCTGATCCGGCGACTCCGCCGGCAATGATTGCTTCTATCATCGGGCTTGAAGACACAGACCTGGAACTCTTCGAGATTGTCGTTTCATTGATTGGTTACTACGACGAAACGATTGGCGATTTCATCAACCCGCGCATTCCACCTATGCCTGGACAGTCGGTGTACCTTTCATCTTCTGAAATGCTATCGCTTGTCTTGTCGCCGCGTCGGGCGGGGCAATCGGGAGGCGCGCACATCGGCAGTTTATTGACCCGCGAAATCGGTGAAGTCCCCGTCGTGCTTTCGGTCAAGGATATTGTCTCGACGCATCTGGCTGTGCTTGCTTCAACGGGCGCGGGCAAGAGTTACACCGCTGGCGTGTTGATTGAAGAATTGATGCGACCCGAAAACCGCTCGGCTGTTTTGATCGTTGACCCGCACGGCGAATATGACAATCTGCAAGAGATCAAAACGCCGGAATTGAAGAAGTATTTTTCAGGTGACGGCTACGAGCCTGAAGTGAAGATTTTGAAACCTGAGCGCGTCAAGGTGCGCTTTGACACGCTGGAATTCAATGACATCTGTTATCTGTTGCCGGAACACACGGAGAAGATGCGCCACGTCCTGGGCATCGCTTTTCGCGCCGTCAGAAATCGCGTAGGCAAAAACGGACACTACACCTTTCAAGATTTGCTCGATGAAGTGACGCGGCAAAAATATGACAACGATAAAGGCGAAAATTCCGGGCAACAATCAACCGTTGACGCTTTGGAGTGGCGTTTGGATTCGCGGTTTCGCGGTTACTCAAAGAATCAAATCTTTGACGACGTAAAACACAACGGGCTCGAAGATTTGTTCAAGCCAGGTCAATGCACCGTGCTGCAACTGGTTGACATAGACCAGAACGAACAGCAAGTCATCGTCGCAACTTTACTGCGGCGCGCCATCATTGCGCGTATGGCTACGCACAAAGGCGAAGTGACAAACGCCAACGACGACCGGTATTTGCCGTATCCGATTTTTGTTTTGCTCGAAGAGGCGCATCGTTACGCGCCCGCCGGTCAATCGGTAGTTTCAACAAATGTGTTGAAGCAGATACTTTCGGAAGGTCGCAAATTCGGCGTCGGCATAGGGTTAATCACGCAACGACCGGGCAAACTCGATTCCGATGTTTTGTCGCAATGCATGACGCAATTCATCATGCGAATCGTCAACCCGATTGACCAGGATACCATCGCCAAAACCGTCGAAGGAGCGGGTCGCCGTATGCTTGATGAACTGCCAGCTTTGACGAAAGGGCAGTTGATCGTTTCGGGTGTTGCGATCAACACGCCTCTGATGTGTCAGGTGCGAAAGCGACTGACAACACACGGTGGCGAAACCATAGACGCGCCCGCCGAATGGGCAAAACATTTTTCAGAAGAGAGCCGCGCGCGCCGCGATGAAGAGCGCGCCGTGTTAGTCAAACCGCAACCGAAATCGGGCGGCAGTTATGGCGGCATAGAAATCTAGGAATTAGGAATTCAGTGATTGTGATTGGATTTTAGTGACGAGTCGCTGCATGGTTTTCTCACAAAGGATTTTGTTTTTCAACCAACATTGCCAAATAACAATTACTCGCCAGCCGGATTTTTTCAGCGTTCGTTGAGCTAAGTTATCTCTTTTAACATTTCCTTCGATTTTATTTTTCCAAAACTCAGGGTTGGTTTGCGGCAGAGCGGCGGCTTTACAATTTTTGTGATGGTGCCAAAAACAGCCATGAACGAAAATCACAGTTTTATATTTGGGAAGAATTATGTCGGGCTTTCCTAGCAATCTTTTATCGTTTTTTCTGTACCGGAAGCCTTTGGCAAAGAGAAACTTTCGGACAAGAATTTCAGGCTTTGTTTCCTTGCCTGAAATTTTAGACATAATCTGGCTTCTTTTATTTTTCGAGAAAATATCAGCCATTTTCTTGAGACTCGATATCTACGTCTTGAACGCCCAATCCTTTTTTTCTTTGTTCGGGAGATCGATGAATCCTCCCTGTATCAAGAATTTTTCTTGTTTCAGAAACCTCAGTTCTCTTTCTGTGAAAATGGTGACTTTTTATATCTCCCTCTAAAACCGCCCTATAATGCTCATAAAATGCTTTTGTCCTTTCATACATTCCGCTCCATGTTAAGAACACCGTATCCGGTCTTCCTTCCCAACTTTGGAGCGTTGACTTTTTGATATTTGCGTTTCCTCCGTAAACAATAACCATCAACATTTCTTTTGGGTGAGCCATTTCAAGTCTGGTCTTGTATGTTTCAAGTTTTTGTAAATCGCTAATTTCTAATGCGTGACCAACTCTTTTTATTTCAACTACGGCAAGTCTCTTTTCATCGCTTAGTGCAATGAAGTCATACCTTAATCTTGCGTCCTCTTCTTTAATATCGTCATAGTGCCATTCTTTCAATTGCTTCGAGATGGTCTTCTCTTCGTCTAAAACTTGCCATTCTGGATTCAGTAACCAGGGATATCCTGCTAGCAAGTCGTGCATATTATCACCGAAGGTTCGGTTGGCTGTTTCTGGAGCATCATTAACAATCATTTGATGAAACTTATCTATGATTGCAAGACGCCCTTCTATTATTTCTAAAATTGCTATGCTTTCCATTACTCGCCACTCGTAAAGATGAGTGAGAAGTTTTTCAAGCATTTCAGGCTCTTCAATATTTTCTATAGCACTAATTGAGTCATGAAAGTGCTCGTATTCGTAAGCCCTCACCAATGCATCAGCTAAATCCCGTGTTTTTTCTGGGTCCGGTTCGGCTTTTCCTAATACTCTTAACATCTTCAAAATTTGAGATTCGCTAGCCTTTCCCAATCTCTCAATTCTTTCTTTCAAATCTTCGTGAGACAATACATCAGCCTCAAATTTTTCAGCGGCAAGATCGTTATTTTTAAGAAGCGCGTCTTTGACTAGCCTCTGCCCCCAATCGTATAGTGGTTTAACTTCCTCTATTTCCCAATCAATTTCTTGTCGGTCGGTTGAAATGTAATCCGATTCATCATCTATACTTTCATCTAAGTAATCAGCTTCAATCGATCCGACTAAATACTTCGTGCCGTGTTGTCCCGTTGCCGTCCCTTCCACGTCAAAAAAGAAATTCGGTGCCTGTGCGGTTTTTCCTCTAACATGGATCGTAAAACCTCTCATCTCAGGCTGCCTGATAGGTTTAGCTGCTAGCTTCCACTCATATTGAACTTTATTGCCATCCGATAAAACGGCTTCTGCAAAGTCCTTACTATCTTCGGGGAATTGGTATTTGTATATTAAGGCTGGCTCGTTAATCGGTTGACTATTTACATGGATAGTCATTTGTCCTCTGACAACTCTACTGAATCTTCTAGCTAGAGATT
>JANMSG010000682.1:0-6016 GCA_031389065.1 Acidobacteriota bacterium
CACATCTCGTTTGTGTTGACCTCGATGAAGCAGCCGCAGAAGCAACAGCGCAGGAGATCATTGAGGAGTACGGCGAAGGTATAGGCGTTGCCGGCACAGGTATCAGTAATTGCGGTCCCGCCATAGGGCTTAGTTGCGACATCACCGACCGCGCAAGCATCGCCCGTATGTTCAATAACGCGCTGCTTGCTTATGGTGGACTCGACGCCGTAGTCATTACCGCTGGTATCTTCGTGCCGCCCGATCAATCCGGTCGCATCGAAGACCGTCAATGGGCGCTCACCTTTGCCATCAACGTCACAGGCGCACACACGGTTGCCGACGAAGCCTATCAGATTTTCAAGCGCCAAGGACTCCAAGCTAACCTCGTATTGACGACGAGCGCCAATGCCGTCGTGGCGAAGAAAGGTAGTCTTGCTTATGACACCAGCAAAGCGGCGGCAAACCATCTGGCGCGCGAGCTGGCAGTCGAGATGGCACCGCTCGTGCGTGTCAATGCCGTAGCCCCTGCAACGGTTGTCAAAGGCAGCACGATGTTCCCGCGTGATCGAGTCATGGCTTCGCTTGCGAAGTACGAGATCGCTTTCAGCGACGAAGAAGCGACCGAAGAATTACGCGACAAGCTGGCGGCATTTTACGCCAAACGCTCGCTCACTCAATCGGCAATCGAACCCGAAGATCAGGCGGAAGCGATTTTCCTGCTGGTCTCAAAGCGATTGTCAAAAACCACAGGTCATGTGATTCCTGTAGATGGCGGATTACAGGATGGATTTTTAAGATAGTGAATAGTGAATAGTGAATAGTGAATAGTGAATAGTGAATAGTGAATAGTGAATGGCACTTCCCGATTCTATTAAAGAATCAGAAATCAAGCGTAGCGCTTCCGACACTATTCACTATTCACTATTCACTATTCACTAATTTGGAGGAATTTATAGTGACACATTTCGAGATTGATGACACCTTCATCGCCGAACACAACGGCAAGGCGAAATCATGGGTGGACGAAGATTACGAGCATCTTGGCAAAGTTTTGCGGCGCAGAGATATAGATATAGAAGACCTTGTATGCAAAGTTTCGGCGTTCCGAGTCGCGGTACCGTCCTGGGGAGTAGGAACCGGCGGCACACGCTTTGCCCGTTTCCCGGGAGAAGGCGAACCGCGTGACATTTACGAAAAGCTGGAAGACTGCGCGACCATCTTCAAACTGGTGCGCTCGACTCCAGCCGTGTCGCTGCATATCCCCTGGGATAAGCCTGCCAGTGCCGCAGACCTCAGGGAGTTTTCCCGTGCGCGTGGGCTGCATTTCGACGCCATGAACTCCAACACCTTTCAAGATCAGGTCGGGCAGAAACATTCATACAAGTTCGGCAGTCTTACGCATACGGACAGGGACGTGCGGCAGCAAGCCGTCGAACATAACATCGAGTGCATAGAGATCGGCAAAACGCTCGGCTCAAAAGCACTAACCGTTTGGGTTGGCGATGGTGGAAATTTCCCCGGTCAGATGCACTTCCGAGGAGCGCTTGAGCGCTACCTTGAAAGCACACGCGAGATTTACGCAGCCTTGCCCGATGATTGGCGAATGTTTCTGGAGCATAAACTCTATGAGCCGGCTTTTTATTCGACGGTCATCAACGATTGGGGGACGAGTTACTACTGCGCCCGCGAGTTGGGAGCGAAAGCCTTCAGCCTGGTTGATCTCGGTCATCATGCGCCCAATGTCAACATCGAGATGATCGTTGCCCGCTTGATTCAATTCGGCAAACTGGCAGGCTTCCATTTCAACGATAGCAAGTACGGCGACGACGACCTGGACGCTGGTTCCATCAAGCCATTCCAACTCTTTCTGATCTTTAACGAATTGGTTGATGCAGAATTAAGCGGCGTGGAAAACTTTGACCCGGCTTATATGCTCGACCAGTCGCATAACGTCACAGACCCCGTTGAATCGTTGATGATGAGTGCCACGGAACTCACACGCGCGTATGTTCAGGCGCACCTGGTTGATCGCTCGGCATTACAGGAAGCACAAGAGAAGCGCGACGCGCTGATGGGGCTTGCGATATTGAAACAGGCGTTCACGACAGATGTAGCGCCGATCTTAGCCATAGCTCGTGAACGTGCGGGCGGAGCCATTGACCCAATCGCCACGTATCGCGAGAGCGGCTATCGTCAACGCAAAGCTGAAGAGCGACCTGCGCAAGTCGGCATTGCCGCCGGAATTGTCTGAGGTGCAAGACGGGAAATCCAGTTTTGCGGCACGCTTTTGATAGTGAATAGTGAACAGTGGTGGAACTTATTTCTGACTCCATTCATTAATCGGAAAGTGCCTTCACTATTCACTATTCACTGTTCACTATTCACTATTTTCTGATGAATGAATCGCTTTACATCGCCGTTGATTTAGGCGCAGGCAGTGGCAGAGTGTTTCTGGCTGGGCTGGCTTCAGCAGAGTTTCTGCTTGAAGAAGTACGCCGGTTTCATTATCCGCCAACTCTATCTGATGGTCACCTGCGTTGGGATATTGCCAGGATTTTCGCGGAGATAAAAGCAGGAGTTAAAGAAGCAGGCGAACGAGCGAGCCAACTTGGACGACCGGTTCATAGTCTGGCTGTTGATAGTTGGGCGGTTGATTACGGGTTGGTTGATGATGAAAACATATTGATAGAAAATCCGGTCTGCTACAGAGACGAACGCACAAATGGCATGATGGAAAAAGTCTTGGCGCAAATTCCTCGTGAGGAAATCTTTGCGCGCACGGGGATTCAATTTCTCGCCTTCAACACCCTGTTTCAACTTTATGCACACGCCGAAGCTGGGCTACCCGAAGGGGCTTGGCGACTGCTGTTGATTCCTGATTTGATAAACTGTTTCCTTACCGGGAGAGCCGTCAGCGAATATACCAACGCCACGACTACGCAGATGCTCAATGTCGCAAACCAGACCTGGGATATCGAGATGCTTGAACAACTCAACCTGCCATCGAAATTGCTGACAGAAATCATTCCCGCAGGCACAGAGATTGGCATGCTCAAACCTGCGCTTGCCGAAGAACTTGGCTTAGAGGGAGTGCGAGTAATCGCTCCGGCGACGCACGACACAGCGAGCGCTGTCATCGGCACAACGCTTGAAAAAGGCTGGGCGTACATCTCTTCCGGTACCTGGTCTCTGGTTGGCGTTGAGCGCCAAGAGGTGCTAAGTAACGACGAAGTTGCGCGCCATAACTTCACCAATGAAGGCGGTGCGTTCCATACGATTCGCTTCCTCAAAAATGTGATGGGGTTGTGGATTCTTGAATCGTGCCGCAAGGAGTGGCACGAACGCGGTCTCAAGGTTGAGTATACGAAACTGCTTGGCGAAGTTGAGGCGCTAGGAGGGTGTACAGGATTCATCTTTCCTGACGACCCTCGCTTTTTGAATCCGCCAAGTATGCTTGATGCCATTGCCGGGCAGCTTGCCGAAAGCGACCAACCTGTAGTTAGCGAGCCGCCCGAAATCGCCCGCGTGATTTTGGATTCACTGGCGCTGCGCTACGCCTCCGTCTTGCGCACCATTGAGATGCTTACAAAAGAAAAGGTCTGTGGCGTACAAATCGTTGGCGGCGGAAGCCTCAATGATTACCTCAATCAGGCGACTGCGACCGCGACGGGTCTGCCGGTGCTGGCTGGACCTGTCGAAGCCACGGTCGCGGGCAATGTCCTTGTTCAAGCGATTGCCGCAGGTCGCTTTGCATCATTGGCAGAGGCGCGTCGCCACATCGCGCAAAACATACAATTGAAAAATTTTATTCCGCGCTTGTCGCCAGCCTGGGAAGAAGCGGCGAGCCGTTACGCGGCAATTGAAGCGCGGTTTTTACGATAAAATCATGACTGAAAGCGTCCTGCTTCGTGCGATCAACATCACAAAATCTTACGCCGGAGTGCAGGCGCTCAGCGGTGCTTCCTTCGAGTTGCGCGCCGGTGAAGTGCACGCACTGGTGGGTGAAAACGGCGCGGGGAAATCTACGCTCATCAAGATCATTACTGGCGCGGTTTTGGCAGATGGCGGCGAAATCAAGTTGAACGGACAGGCGATCACAGACAATTCCCCAGGTCTGGCAAAGTCACTTGGCATCGCCGCAATTTATCAACAACCCGCGCTCTTCCCTGAACTGAGCGTGGCGGAAAACATCGCCCTTGGTCTGGAGCGTACCCATCTCTGGAGGCGTGTCAACTGGAAAGAGCGGAGCCTGCGCGCCGCAGAGTTGCTTGCAGAGGTAGGGGCGAAGATTGATCCCGAAACTTTAGCGAGCGATCTTTCCATGCCGCAACAACAACTTGTTGAAATCGCCCGCGCTTTGGGAGCCGATGCCAAGGTTCTGATTATGGACGAACCGACGGCGTCGCTCTCAGAAGAGGACACACAAAATCTTTTCCGTGTCATTCGACGACTTCGTGAGCGCGGCGTAGGGATTATTTATATTTCGCATCGCCTGGATGAGTTGCCATTGATTGCTGACCGCGTTACAGTGCTGCGCGACGGTTGCACCATTGACACGCGCTTGATGTCAGAGGTGAGTCTTCAAGACTTAATCCACTTGATGGTCGGGCGCGAATTGTCGGCTGTCTTTCCAAAGCGCACGGTTGAGTTGGGAGAAGTGGTTCTTGAACTTCGCCGTTTCGGTTGCTCCACAGCGGGCGTACGCGAGGTTACGCTTTCGCTGCGCGCCGGAGAGATTGTCGGACTGGCAGGACTTGTAGGCGCAGGGCGCACAGAGTTAGCGCGAGCCATCTTCGGATTGACCCCGGCAGATGAAGGTGAAATCTTATTGCGCGGCGAACCTGTGAACATTAATAGTCCCAGGCAAGCTGTTGAACACGGTATCGCCTATCTGCCAGAAGACCGTCGGCGTCATGGGGTCATTCTGGAAATGCCGATCAGCGCCAACATCACGCTGGCATCGCTTGGTCGGCTTTCGCGTTTCGGGGCGCTGAATTTCAGCCGCGAAAAAGAGATTGCGGCAGACTATACGCGACGGCTTGGCATCAAGACGCCCGCGATTTTTGCCCCCGTGGCGACGCTTTCGGGAGGCAATCAGCAGAAAGTCGCTCTGAGCCGTTGGCTGGTAACCAATCCATCGGTGCTGATTCTCGATGAGCCTACGCAGGGAATTGATGTCGGCGCGAAAGCGGAGATTCACGCGCTGATGACCGACCTGGCAGCGCAAGGCGAAGCAATCCTGATGATCTCGTCGGAATTGCCGGAGATTCTAGGGATGAGCGACCGCATAGCCGTGATGCGCGGCGGCAGGCTTGTCGCAATTTTGAATCGCGGTGAAGCGACACAACTAGGTATTCTCGCGCTGGCATTGGGACATGAACTCAATGAGCCTCCCGCTCCAGTGTCAGAGGCAGAGACATAGTAATTTCAATTCACAAGATGAAACTCAGTCGCTACAAACGAGAATTATCGGCAGCCTTGGCTTTTGCCGTGCTGCTCGCGCTGGTCGCTGTAGCCGCACCTTCATTCTTTAGCCTCACGAATCTGCGTGATCTGGCAATCAATAACGCGCCGGTGCTACTTATCGCCATAGGCATGACGCTGGTGATTCTAGTTGGCGAGATTGACATCTCGGTCGGCTCGCAGTTTGCGGTGGCAAGCATGGCTGCTGCGTGGCTGGCAAAAAGCGGCGTACCCATCGTGTTATTGCTGCCTGGCGCGTTGTTGATTGGAGCGGCGATGGGTGCGGTCAACGGCATGCTTGTTGGGCGGCTTCGACTGCCCTCAATCATTGTCAGCTTAGCGATGCTGGTGGCGTGGCGCGATTTGCTGCGCTGGGTCACACAGGGCGCTTGGGTTCAGGATTTGCCCGCAAACTTTCAATGGTTCGGGCTGGGACAGATGCTCGGACAAGGGATGATCCTGCTTATCGCACTGGCTGTCTTTCTAAGCTTTAACTGGTTACTGGGTAATTTGAGAGCAGGGCGCGCAATTTACGCGGTTGGCTCTGATGCGGAAGCCGCGCGGCTCGTAG
>JANMSG010000719.1:0-7375 GCA_031389065.1 Acidobacteriota bacterium
CGGCAATGCAAGCGGTTATTGAAACCTCGCAATAACAGCTCAATTCCAGTGGTCCTGCAGCTATTTCAATTTGCGAGATGGAAGTTGCCCTCGAGTACTTCTATTTTCTTGCAGCTGCGAAATTGGCTGCGCGATGATCCGCTTTGCGCCTTATTTTATCCCATTCAACGACGACTCTGGCGCGTCTGTTTTCTACCGAGTCGGAAAGCAAGCTGACAATTTCGTCATCAAACAAATTCAGTTTTAAAGATTGCTCACCTGGAGATTCCAGCGAGTTTAGGTATTCAAGCAATTCAGAGATTTCTGTTTCACTGAGATTTTCTGTTTTATTTTGGAGTAATTGTCGGTTTGTCATTGCACATCTCCTTTGCACGCCGTAGCGGCGGCGGGAGATGCCTGAAGGAATCACCCTGCCGTAGCGGTAGCGGCGATGATTCGTGAGAAATTGCCCACGATTTGTTTCAGCTTAATCGTAATTGCCATTCCTTTCTTAAATACGATGAAATTCATCATAGCCCAAGCAATCTTTCAAATCAAGCGCCTTGAAATTGAAGAGGGTTGGTCTGCCACAGCCATTGAATAAGTTGCAGATTAAAAAACGAAAAATGAATTTGCTCGGACAAGCGAACCGTTGGAGCACATAATCTTTTACTGGACACTACCATAAAGAATTATCCGTTCCACTACGGTCTTTCTTTTCACAGCAGCAAATCAAGTATGTCGGAATCAGACAAAAGAGGTATTCGATCAAATGGAAAATTCGTCTTGATAGATTCTCTCAAAGCGTATTTATCTACCGCGAGGTGTATACATAATGAACCCAACGCCGACCAGACAAAAAAGCATCCCAATGAGGTCCGATAGATCAGGCTTTACGCCATCAACTAGCCAGCCCCAGAATATCGAAATAATGATGAAGACGCCACCATACGCCGCATAAACGCGCCCGAAATGAGCGGGTTGTAGAGTCGGCACAACCCCGTAGCCGACGATGATCAATGCCCCTATCAAGCCAAACCACCACGCCCATTTTTCACGGATCCACAGCCACATCAAATAGCCGCCGCCAATTTCCATCAGCCCGGCCAGTAAGAAATAAAAGATTGATTTGAGCATCGCATTGCTCATAACTTGGAATCATAACCTCACATCGAATGAGATGACAGCAACGACAAACAAAACTAGGCCTACGAAGAGTTGTAAGGCTGTAAAAACCCTGGGGAAATGACGCGGATACGAGAATCAGTCAAGAGATAATTTTATGACGAGTTTCTCCATGAGAAAATCCATTACCGCCTTTGCCGCTTGCGACAATATTGGGAGCTATTGCTGCGTTTGCATCGCAATCATGATATCGTAAGCATCCCTATGCCGATCCCTGGACCTCACTCTACACAGATGCCAAGACCTCTGACCGCCGTAAGAGTGAGCGCCTGTCTTTGGGCGCTGTTTGCCTGGTGTCTGTGTGCCACCACCGCCGACGCCCAATACCGCTTCGATCACTGGACGGTGGACAACGGCTTGCCGCAAAACTCTGTGCGCGACATTTTGCAAACGCGCGACGGATATCTGTGGCTGACGACCTTTGATGGGCTGGTGCGCTTTGATGGCGTGCGCTTCACGGTCTTCAACAAGAGCAATTCCCCAGGCATCATCACCAACCGGTTTGTGAATCTCTATGAAGACGGGCAGGGCGATTTATGGGCCAGTACGGAAAACAGCGGTTTGACGCGGCTCCATAAAGGACGCTTCACCACCTACACGACCGACAACGGTCTGCCTGACAATACCGTTTACAGTCTCGGTGGCGACGGGCAAGGCAATCCGCTGATGTTTTGCGGCTTTCGCTTGGTTCGCTTCTTAGACGGCAGCTTCCTGCCTGCTGATGATCTTCGCCTGCCAGCCGGTAGAGTGCCATCGGATAGGGCTCACCATCTTCCTATGTATTCAGACCATCAGACGAAAGTGATTTATTTTGTTGATGGACAATCGCGAGGATGGGATTTAGCTGACCTCCCTTCCGCACTCAACTCTTTTTCTCCGATGCAAGATGGTCAGGGAAATACCTGGTTCGGCACTGAAAATGGTCTGCTTAAAACCAGGAATGGTCAGGTCGTAAAGGCTTACACACCGAGTGATGGTCTGCCGGGCAGGCAGACGAGGCTGGTTTACGGGCGACTGCCGATGCAAGTCTTATCCATCAGTGAAGGAGGCAATAAAGAAGGCGCCCTCTGGCTCACCGACTTGGATTCGATGCAGAACCACCTGGTGGCGCAGCAACCCCCGAAGGAGTTGAAGATTCAGGTGAGCTATGCCGATAAGGAAGGCAATTATTGGTTTGGGACGCTCCTGAATGGGCTGTACCGCGCCCGCAAGCAGTCTGTGACGGCTTATTCAAATACTCAGGGATTGATTGCCAGCGAGGTCTATCCGCTCTTTGAAGACCGCGAAGGGGCGATCTGGATTGGCACATCAGAGAACAAATTGTTCCGCTTCAAGGACGGTGCCTTCACCGCCTACAGCGGCGCAGGCAGCTTTGGCAACTATGTTACCTCGATTAGTCAGGATCGCGCCGGGCGTTTGTGGATCAACGGGGCGTGGCGCTTTGAGGGAGGACGAGTGGTGCGCGGCATCGGTCAGGATGTGCTGCCGGATTTAATGGGGAATGTCTGGACGATGTGCGAGGACGGCGACGGAGCATTGTGGTTCGGCAGGGAGAAAGGTGTAGTCCGCTATAAGGCCGGCACGACGATCTTCTACACGACAAAAGACGGGTTGGCGGGCGATGATACCAAGGTCATCATACAAGACCTGGCAGGCGGCATCTGGCTCGGCAGTAACGGCGGACTGACGCATGTCAAAAACGGACAATTCACCTCGTGGACAGAACGCGACGGAATGCCGGGCAATACCGTGCGATCACTTTTCCAAGACGGTGAGGGGGTGTTGTGGATTGGCACCTACGACAGCGGACTGGGGCGCTTGAAAGACGGTAAGTTTACGCGTTTTACGATGAAAGACGGGCTTTTCGATAGCGGCGTCTTTCAAATCCTCGAAGACGATAGAGGGTGGTTCTGGATGAGTTGCAATCGCGGTATCTATCGCGTCCGCAAGCAGGAGTTAGACGATTTCGCCGCCGGAAAAATCCAGGCGATTACTTCGATTGCATACGGCAAGAGTGACGGCCTGCTCAATGTCGAATGTAATGGTGGACGCTGGCCCGCAGGCATCAAAGCGCGTGACGGCAAGCTGTGGTTTCCAACCATGGGCGGCGTCGCGGTAATTGATCCGGCGACGGTGACGACCAATACGCAGCCACCGCAAGTGGTGGTCGAAGGCGTCAGAGTTGAGAATAAAGCGGTCGCGGGCGAACAGTGGGAATCGGCGTTGCGGATTGAGCCGGCGCAGCATAACTTTGAAATCGAGTATACGGCGCTGAGTTTTATCAATTCGGAGAACCTGCGTTTCAGGTACAAACTGGAAGGGCTGGATCAGGACTGGGTAGACGCGGGACATCGGCGAACAGCCTACTTTTCCTATATTCCTCCGGGCGAATACACCTTCAAGGTGATTGCCGCCAACAGCGATGGCGTCTGGAACACCGAAGGTCAGCATTTGCGCATCACCGTGCTGCCGCCGTTTTATCGCACCTGGTGGTTTCTGACGCTGGCTGTCCTGGGAGTGACGGGCATGGTCTTCGTATCGTTCAAATACCGCGTCGCGCAACTGGAGAAGCGACAAGCCACGCAGCAGGCTTTTGCCAGTCAATTGATCGAATCGCAGGAGACTGAGCGTCAGCGGATCGCCGCCGAATTGCACGACAGCCTGGGTCAACATCTGCTGGTCATACGGAATCGAGCGGCGCTCGGCGAACGCGCGGTGCAGGATCCGGTGCAGTGCAAAAATCAGTTTGATGAAATCACCGATTCGGCCACTCAGGCGATCAGCGAAGTCCGCACCATCTCGCAGAACCTGCGCCCGATCAATCTGGATCGCCTGGGGCTGGCGGCGACGATTGAAGAGATGGTCGAAAAGGTCGCCGCTTCATCCGGCATACAGTTTTCCGCCGACATCGAAGCGTTGGAAGACGGATGGCTAACCAAAGCGCAGGAGGTCAACTGTTTCCGCATCATACAGGAAAGCCTCAACAACATCATCAAACACGCGCAGGCGACGAAAGCTTACGTTGAATTGTGGCGCGAAGACGGCGTGTTGCTGGTGACGGTGCGCGATAACGGGCGCGGTTTCGCGGCAGAAGCAGCCAGCAATGGTGCGGCGCGCGGCATGGGGCTGGCAAGCATTGCCGAACGCCTGCGGATTTTGGGCGGTACACACACCATCAAATCGGCACCCGGAGAGGGGACGACGCTCGACCTCAGAATTCCCCTCGCCAGCACAAAAAAAGGAAAAGAATGAGCGCTGAAATTACCGTGCTGATCGCCGACGATCATCCGATCTTCCGCAAGGGCTTGCGCGAGATCATCACCGCCGAGCCGAGTTTGAAACTGGTCGCCGAAGTCGAAGATGGGGCGCGCGCCCTACAGGCGATTCAGGCGCAGTTGCCGCAGGTGGCAGTGCTCGACGTGGATATGCCGCATAAAGACGGCATCACGGTAGCCCGTGCCATCAAGGAAGAGCGCTTGCCTGTGGCCGTCATTTTGTTGACCATGCACCGCAACGAACGCTTTTTCAATGCGGCGCTTGATCTGGGCGTAGAAGGCTACGTCCTAAAAGACAGCGCCGTCAGTGAAATCGTCAGCGCCATTCACGCCGTCAGCAGGGGACATGGTTTCGTCACGCCCTTGCTGACCGATTACCTGCTCAATCGCCGCCGGGCACACGCGCAGACCGACGCCAATACCGGCATTTCAACACTCACCGACGCCGAGCGCCGCGTGATGAAGTTGATCGCGCAATACAAGACCAGCCAGGAGATCGCCGACGAACTCTTCATCAGCATACGCACCGTAGACCGCCACCGCGCCAACATGGCTAACAAACTCGACCTCAAAGGCGCTCACGCGCTCCTGCACTTCGCGCTGCAACACAAAGCCGAACTGTAGAAAGGCAAAAGGTAAAAGGCAAAAGGCAAAAAGCAAAAGTGTGGCACCTGCTTATTTCTTTGCGGCACCTGTTCTCATACTCTTCTGAAAAAAGCGGCACGACCTTTCGCAATACCTTTTACCTTTTACCTTTTGCCTTGCCCCTATGGGTAGTCCTACCCATGCAAAATACATAGTCCTACCCACGCAAAATACATAGTCCTACCGAAGCGCTGCCTAAGACCATTGCTGCATACTTGAGCCTGTCGGAAACACCCATATGAAGCTATTGATTGTTGAAGAAAACCCCGGACTCCGTAAACTGTTGCACGCGCTGCTGGACGGCAAGGGGAACCAAATCTGTGAATGCGTCGTAGGGGCGCAAGCTCTGAGTTTATGCCTGCTGGAACAGCCTGACTGGGTGGTGCTGGATTTGAATCTAGCACACGTGGACGGGCTGAACCTGACGCGGCAGATCCGCAGCGCCTGCCCGCAGACAAGCGTGCTGCTGGTGGCAGATGAAGACGACGCCAGGCTGCTTGACCGGGCCACGCAAGCTGGAGCCGCGCACTTCATTACCAAAGAGCGATTGATCGAACTTCCGCTACTGTTGAGCGCCGCTTGAAGGTCGCCGAGCAGTTATTTACAAACAACCAGGTAAACACTACGCCAGGCAAGCCCGCTGGAGTACAAAAAGGAAACCCAATGAAAAGAGCAAAAGCACCGTTGTCACAGCCTCTCCCTTTGCTGGTGATGACGGGACTGCTGTTGATGTTGATGATGCCAACGATGTTGACTAAAGTGTGGGCCTCGAAGCCGGAAGCGCGACGAGCAGCAACTCTCCCCAGCACCGGCAACCCTGGCTTGATGCAGGATGTGTCTAGTGGTTGCGCGGGGGTGAGTTTCAGCCCTCCCCCTGGCTCACTAATTGGCGTGGGTCCTTCACCTAGGTCTGTAGCAGCAGGCGATTTCAACCTGGACGGCAGATCTGACCTGGCGGTGGGTTCCGCTGTCTCCAACACCCTGACGATCCTGTTGGGCAACGAGGTGGGTGGCTTCACACCGGGTTCGCCAGTTGTTGTGGGGTCCTACTCTCAACTTTCCATAGTGGTACGCGACTTCAACAGCGATGGTAATCCTGATCTGGCGACCGCAAACTATAACGACAACGACATAAGCATCCTATTGGGCAACGGCAGCGGCGGCTTTACCCAACCGCCTAACTCGCCCGTTGGCGTGGGAATTGAGCCTGTTTCTGTAGCCGCAGGCGACTTCAACAGTGACGGCAAGCCTGATCTGGCGACCGCAAACAACGGTTCAAATAACGTAAGCATCCTGTTGGGTAATGGCAGCGGCGGCTTCACGCAAGCGGCTGGCTCGCCCATTGCCGTTGGGTCATTTCCTCAGTCCTTAGTCACAGGCGACTTCAACGCTGATGGCAAAACAGATCTAGCGTGCGCCAATAGTAACGCCGACAACGTGACCATTCTATTGAGCAATGGCAGTGGTGGTTTCACGCAGCCGGCCGGCTCGCCTATTGCTGTGGGGAATCAGCCTTATTCCCTAGTGATAAGCGACTTCAACGGCGACGGTAAGCCTGATCTGGCGACCGCGAACGCGGCTTTCAGCAACGTTAGCATTCTGTTGGGCACTGGCAGCGGCGGCTTCACACCGGGCTCGCCCGTTGGCACGGGGAATACACCTGTTTCCGTAGCGGCAGGCGATTTCAACCTAGACGGCAAGGTCGACCTGGCGACGACAAACCGTGTCTCAAACGACGTGAGCATCCTGTTGGGCAATGGAGGCGGCGGTTTTACGCAAGCGGCTGGCTCGCCAGTTGCCGTGGGGGGGGAACCTTTTTCCATAGCCATAGGCGACTTCAATGGCGACGGCAAGCCTGATCTGGCGACGGCAAACTACAGTTCAAACAACGTAAGTACCCTGTTGGGTAATGGCAGCGGCGGCTTTATTCAAGGTTCGCCCTTTGGCGTAGGAGCTAATCCTGAATTCGTAACGGTAGGCGACTTCAACGGCGATGGCAAAGCCGATCTGGCGACGGCGAACCGTCTCTCTAACAACGTGACGATTCTGTTGGGCGCTGGCAGCGGTGGCTTCACTCAGCCAGCAGGCTCGCCCATTGGCGTGGGGTCTGAGCCTTTTTCTGTAGCCGTAGGCGACTTCAACGGCGATGGCAAAGCCGATCTGGCGACCGCGAATCTTAGCTCCGGCAACCTGAGCATTCTGTTGGGCAATGGCAGCGGCGGCTTCACACCGAGCGCCGTTAGCTTGGGTCCTGGTCCTATTTCCGTAGCCGTAGGCGACTTCAACCTTGA